>AP018698.1 GCA_004001285.1 Arthrobacter sp. MN05-02 | reverse complement strand
TGCCGGTGAGGTTCGCGCCCTGCAGGGGTGCGAAGGACTCTGAGGTCCCGAACAAGCCGGTCTTGACGGTCACCCAGCTCGGGTCGCCGGTCTGGTCATCCAGGTACACCTGGCCGACGGAGCCGATTTTGGACCCATCGGAAGCGAGGACGTGGCCGCGGCCGGAGAGGAGGGTGTCGATGTCATTCTGCGAGATCATGTGGAACTCCTTCTAGATGTAGAACCTATAAGTAAGACAAGGCATGATGCCCGGTCCCCTGGTGGTGAAGATCAACTGGTGCTGGGCACTGTCTGTCCGAGAGCCGCTGCTGGCTACACCGGCTATCTGGCGGAAGAAACCCGTGTCATGGCGTGGCCCGAGGCGGTTTTAGGAGCCGACGAGTGAGAAGAGGCTGATAGCTAGCTGTTGAGGCCGGCTTGGTGGTTGATGCCGACCTGGTCGACCTTGCGGTGGAAGTGCATGCCTGCCTTACCGCCGAGGATCGCCCCGATCAGCGGTACGAGGACGGCGATGGCCAGACCGATCAGGCCGGACGCGGTGAGCAGGCTGCCGTCGACGGGGATGCGGGGCGCGCCCCCGATGCTGGAGAGGACGTTGAACTGGTCTCCGGCGATCGCAGCGAGGACCGCCACGACGATCGCAATGATGATGCCCCACAGCCACACGGCGACGCCTTGCTTCACACCGTCGAAACGGGCCATGCGCCCTGCGACATAGCCGCCGCAGTAGTAGGAGACGAACAGAACGATTGCGAGCACGATCCCGCTGACGATTCCGAGTGTCTCAGCGTTCTGGGTTGCCTGGTTCGCCGCATCCTGGGCCCCGGCGGTGTTCGCGGCCCCCACGCCGACGCCGATGGCTGTTGCCAGGGCGCCCAGCAGAACGGTCAGCCCGATGGCTGTCAGCCAACCGAAGAACGCCGAACCCCACTTGATACCACCGAAGGCTTCCTTCTCCGCGGCGACGACGCCGTTCTTCCGCGCTCTCGGGGTGCTGGCCCCGGAGGTGTTCTTGTCTGCCATGTCATGTCCTTCTCATCAGGGATTGCACGTCTGGTCTGCAGCTAGCGTTCATCCTTCGGGCGGGTGAGCCGGGAACTACCCGAGGTGAACGACTCCACAGAAAAGGTACCTAAGGAGGCTGATGATCAGTACCCTTGTGTTCTCCTTTGACAGCGCCCTAGCGTTAGGTTGACACGAGCGAGTGATGCATCGGAGATGTCGCGATTTGGGGCGTCCCGACAGCAAGGTCCCGTCGGGCCGGCAGAACCGCTCCTGTAGTTGATGCGGTCCTTTGCTTCATCGAAAGGGCATAGGGCACAGGCATAGGACGCAGGGCATGGGGCGGATGATTTTGGGCGCCGGCGCTATATGCCTGATGCGCATCTTTGCTACTCGTGGTGTGGGGAAGGGAAAGTGAGATGGCGTTGTCAGCGGAGGAGCGCCGGCAGTGGAAGGAGCTCGAGCGGCAGCTAGCCGCTGAGGACCCGAAGTTGGCACGGTCGGTGATGGACAGTGAATTAACAGGTCGGGTGACTCGTACAGCAGGGACAGGTTCTTCCCCGGGGTTGGTGCTGGTAGCGTTCGCGCTCGTGCTGCTGGCCGTCCTCGTGAAGATCCCGCTGATCGGCGTCCTGGGATTCGGTCTCATGATCATGGGCGGGATAACGTTCCTGCGCTCCAGGAGCAAGGACCGGCCTTTATCCTGGTCGGATAGGGCATCCAAGGACGTTTCCTGATGGGCGCCGACTACTGGTCCACCCTGCACCTGCTGTCCATTGCGGCCCGGGCCGTGCAACGGCAATCAATCGACTACCTGCGCTCACTCGGCTTACCCCAACTAGGAGTCCACATACTCGAGCATCTGAGCGAACGAAGCCCGCTCCTGCAATCCGAACTCGCCCGCCTGGTCCTCGCCCGCACACAAACGGTCGGGGTCGTCCTGACCACGCTGGAAAACAAACACTGGATCACCCGCCAGCACGGCCTTCCGCAGAACCAGGTGGCAGTCAGCATCACCGAGGCGGGCCGGACGCTGCTCGCCGCAGCACAGGAACGCCTCCGAACCCTTCAACTACCAACCGACGCCGAAGCCCTGCGCCCGATCCTCTCCGCGATCATCAAACGCACCGCCCAGTAACGCCACCACTTAGTAACGCCGCAGCATCCGAGCGATCAGAAAGCTGAGCGCCCCAAGCTAGTCGCCGAGTGCGGTCACGGCAGTGAGGAGGGCCGCGTAGAGGATGAGGCCGATGGTGAACCACAGGAAGCTCGAGTTCCGGTTCGAAGGCAGTTCTTCTTTGAAGACGTTGAGCAGGATGGATCCACCGAGTGCCGCGGTGAGGAGTGCGACGACGAGCGTGCTGTTCGGCGCGAACAACACATCGAGCGCCCACCCTGCAATCAGTGCGGCCACGAGGACCAGCCGGCCTGAGCGCTGGAATCGCTGCCCGTAGTGTTCCTCCAGTCCCCGGTCGGTAAGGACGAAGTGCAGACCCATCGCCAGGGTGAACAGCAGCGCGAACAGCACCCCGGTCTGCAGTCGCAGCGCCATGGTGTAGGTGATTAGCACGTTGTAGATCACGAACGAGCCGAGGTGCAGCCAGTACGCCCCACTCGACGGGGTGCCCCTCGAACCATCGCGGATACCCTGTCGGGACGCCATCCGTTCCAAACCGTAAAAGACCGTGAATCCGGCAAGGGCGACCAGGAAGATCCCGAGGTCAAGCAGTGGGGTGACCGTGACCGTATCCTCCAGCGCCTCGCCGATGGCTTCGTTGCCTTCGGCGATGTCCGGCAGCAGATGCAGGAAGACATACGCGACGGCAAGGCCACCAGCGAAAGAACCCGTGTACCGCTCTGGTACGAGAGGCAGTTTGCGGATCATGGGTGCGGCCAAATGAAGTCCGGCGAGCACAAGCGTCAGTATCAGGGCACCGATCAGACTCTGCCCAGTCGTCAGTTCCATGTTGTCTCCATCGTCGCTGCCATGACCCCGACCCTACTGATCCGAAGTGAGCGGGACGGAACCCGCGGGTGCTGCTTGCACCCGTTCGCGCGATTGGTCATGAATCTTTAAGAGTGCGCCGCGGGAGATTGCGGCCGGGGCCAGTAGTCATTGGTGGCTGTGTTCCTGGTGATGGCCCTTATGTGATGTTGCGGGTCAACCGGATGACATGGCAGATCTGGAGCCCCGCTGATCCGGCCAGGAACAGTCATGTCCCGCGGTCGTGGTGCTTTCGTTGAAGAACAGGATGTTGCCGATGATGAACGAGGGATGAGGGGTCATCCGTCGAAATGGGTGCGGGGGGCTTCCTGTCCGAGGGATTCGACGACTTTGGCGGCGACGGCGTTGAGCTTGATGTTCCGGCCGCTGGAGGCGGCTTTGAGGATGGTCATGGCCGTGTCGTGGCTGCACCGGTTCTGGCTCATGATGATTCCGGCGGCGACGTCGATGATGGTGCGGAAGTTCATCGCTGTTTTCAGGTTGTCGCTGGTGTCGGTGAGTTTCGCGATCCGCACGGCCATGCGCAGTGACTTCGATGCTTCCCGTGCCAGCACCTCGGCTTCTGCAATGTCCTCGGCTGTGAAGTAGTTGGCCGTGGGCGCGTAGAGATCGAGGGCTGCGTGGGCGTCTGCCTCGAGCGGGATGGGGGATTCCCAGCGCGGAGATCAGCCCGTGACCTGCGATCGCGTGGGAATACTCACCGAACCTGGGCTCGGTCCGGAAGTCGGTGACGGTGTAGATTCTCCCTTCGCGGGCTGCACGCAGGCAGGGCCCGTCGTCGAAGGAGTACTGGACCTCGTCCATCTTCTTCGCGTGGTCGCTGCTGCTGGCCACAGTCGCTTTCGTCCGTGGCCGGAGCAGTATCACCGCGCCGAGGACTTCGGTGCCTCGAGAAGAGGATTTGTCGGCGGCGAGTTTTGCCAGGTTCGTCAGGAACTCCTCAACATCATGGCTTTCAAGGACCACGTCCTGGAGCATTCCCGTCAAGGACACCTCACGAACTACTTCACCGACTACTTCACCAGCTGCCCCATCGACTGCTGGTGTTTTCACTGTGTCGTGTTCAGGCATGTTTCCTCAATCTCGGGGATCCTCGGAGTCGGAGTCGTCGCAAGGGGTGGGTGGGCAGTATTGCCCGGTGGGTCATTGTTTGCATCTGATGAAGAGGCTCATCAACGCGTCACTGGCCACCATGGATACGGCCATCTCACTGGCAGGTCCGACCAAAGGGTTCGGCGCGATCTCGCACCTAGCTGTTTCGGGTTCGTGATTTTTTCTTGGGGATGAGTTCACCGCTGGTGGTGAGGTGTTCTGCGATCTGAGTGAGTTTGATGTTCGTGTTCGCGCTGACCGTGGTGAGTAGGGTGAAGGCCTGATGTGCGCTGATCTTGTGCCGCTCCATGAGGATGCCTTTGGCCTGACCAATCAGATCACGGTTGGTCAGGGCGTCATTGAGCTGCTTGATCTCCTGAGAGTCAGCGAACGCGACGGCAGCGTGGGCGGCCACAAGGAGCCCTACCTGCTCGGACTCCTCATCGAAGACGTCCACGTCCTCCCCGTAGACGTTCAAAGCGCCGAGGTTGTCGCCCTCGACGAATAGCTGAAATGAAATCATGCTGCGCGCGCCCAGGTTCCAGGCCCGCTGGGCGAACTTTGGCCACCGTGTCTCCTCGCTGAGGTTCGGAACCCGGACGACCTGCTCCGTGTAGGCCGCATCAAGGCACGGGCCTTGCCGGACTTCGCTCTGGACGGCGTCGACGTCGCGGGGAAGATCGCTGGACGCCGCGCGTGATTCAACCGTCTTGCGTGCCTTGACCAGGCTGATGGATGCTTCGGCCGCATGCGGGATCAACCGGATCGCTGATCCGACAATGTCCTCGAGAATCGATTCCGTGTCCGACTCGGCCTGCAGGGTCCGGGCCAGGTCGCTGAGCTGGTTGGCTATGTCCCCGGGAATGTCACTGCCGCCAAGCATGTCCGGGTCGTTCTGGGTTGCTTCGCTCGTCATCAGATGTTCCCACTGTCTTTATTAGATACTCCGGTCACGATCTCAGGCCTGCCCAGCACGGACCTAAATAATCAGCATACTCAGGCAACCAACCGCCATATCTCCTGGGTCTACCCAAGGGTTGAAAGCGACGGGGAGGGCCTGCAGTGTGGCGTTGTCGTGGCTCTGAAGGGGTGAGCCTTATGCGGCGGTCGTGCAGCACCGGTGCCGGAAGTCGGCGAAAGCAATCCTGAAGCTATCGGCCTGACCTTGAAGTTTCCGCACAAGCGGTCCCGGCAGTGTCATCTGCACTGGCTCATCAATCAGTGCACGGGTTGCTGCTCCTTGTAGTTGTCGTGCGCCTGCCATCGTGGCGCTGGCTTGTAGGCTCAGCAGTGCGGTGATGGCTTCCTCCCTGTCCTGGTTCTTAAGGGCTTGTTCTATCCGGTGGATGCGGCCGGCCAGGAGGGACTCGAAGGAGACCATGTATTCCAGTGCGAGGACGTGAGAGGCAAGGTCCTCGGAGAGTTCCTCGAACGCTGCCGGATCAAGGACGGGGATCCTGACGTATTTCCCGTTGGGCTGGTTCCTCGTGGTTTTCACTGCTGCACCATGAGGTGCTGAGCAAGGACGCGCAATGCGGCGGCCTGCGCATCGCGGCGATCAATGTCCTCGGAAAGCTCAGCGAGACGGAACTCGGTCTCGGGGTTCGTCTCGAACTCGTAGGCGTATTCGTGATCGAGCTGCCGTTGCACGCGGCTGCGAAGAACCTGGATCTCGATGTCGTGCAGGACTTTGAGGTCCTTGGGGAAGTCTTCTGCCGGAGTGAGTCTGCTGTTCATGGTGGCTCCTCAGAATGTGAGCGCTCATAAGAGTGCTCCGCGGGTGATTTTCCAGCGGCCACTCTGCAGGACCGAGATGATCATAAGGTCTCTAGGCCCTTTAGTGAAACAACTTTCCCAACGTTGTGACCACAACCAAACGACGCTCAGCACGCGTGACGGGCTGTGGCTCCTCGCTTCTTGTTTGGGCGGTGAGGACCTGCTGTTGAGGGGGCGAAAAAGTCTGCTTGCGTGCCAAGGGGGAGAGTGAGGCGGGGCGGCAGGGCACCAGTGTTGCTCAGTATCCCTGCCGCCCCTGCGCGTCCCCTGCCCACTACTAAACAGAAGGGCCGCACTTCCAGTGAACGTTCTACCCGGTAGTCGCGGCTACGAGCTACCTCACACAATCAAACCTTTCACCGAAGCCAGTTCTGGGTATCGCGCACAAATTCACTGTGCCTTACACGTATGCATGTGTATATGCAAGTCTTCATTGGTTATGTTGCAGGGTCACCCGCCGAGGCCTCAGTGCGCTGGGCATGGTCCGGGGGCTCCACCCACCTAAGGGCGGGTGGAGCCTCCTTCAGGTTCCAGCCGCCCTCAAGCGGATGATCCTTTCGCGCAATGGCAACTCGTTCGGTGCACCGCTCGACGCGGTTGGCGATCAACCACCGATCAAGGAGGCTGTGCACGCGCGTCGCTCGCTCAAGGTAACCCCTTCCGCGTCGGGGAGAGCGATGAGTGTGTGCAGGCGGTCTCCTGGTTCCTGCTGTCCACATGGGTGCGGGACAAGCAGCGAAGCGGGGGGAGCTTGTGCCGTGCCCCTGTGGGCAGAAGGCTCAACAAACCTAGCTACTGTTTCATTGAGGGCTGCATCACTTGTGTCCCACCTGCCAAGGAGACATTGAGAGACGAGCCGCTCAGATACTCCAAAACCAGACACTCCAAACCAGATACTCCAAACCAGACGCTCCGAGTCCGACACTGCGAAAGTGCCAATTCGGCTCAGACAAGCTTTACCTTGTCAGGGCGCCGGGGCTTACTCGGCTCGATGGTCCATTCCTGTCGGCTGAGCGTCTGCCGCCGCCGTCCGGGTATGCCTATGTCCGATGACGGCGTCAACGGCGAGGAATACGAGAAGACTGATGCCTAGAAGGGGTGCGAAGAACCCGACGAGGAAGGTGACGACAGCTCCGATGGGAATGATCCACAGCGGCACCGCGTCCAGGACACCTCTGGCCGGTGGCCGGCCGGCACGGGCTCGTGTGCCATTGGCGGTGCGGGTCGGGCGGCGTTTGATCCACATCAGGTAGCCCCACACGATCATGGCGGCGAGCCAATCGCGATCACGGCCAGCACGAGCTGATTCGCCAGTCCAAAGAGGACGCCCATGTGTGCGTCGATGCCCCAGCGGGCGAGTTTCGCAGCGAACGGGTAGTCGTCGAAGGAAGCCTTGTCAGTGACAGCGAACGTGGCTGGGTCCACGGCTACTGCGTCGACTTGCGTGGGCCATGACCGGTCGATCTCGGTGACGGTCCACGCCATCCCGTCCATTGCCGGGGGCTTGATCTCGATCAGGCCCGCGGTCAGATCAGCCTCCCGGGCCGCGGTGATGGCGCCGTCGAAACCGGCGGGAGTAACCCCGTCTATATCGGCAGGGGCGACGCTATCGCCGTGCCCGGTGTGTCCTCCCGATGGTTCAGCCCTGGTTCTCCTTCCGCGACGGGGCCCGCAGCAACGTTCCCACCGTGCTCGGCATGCTCACCACCGGTGCTACTTGAGCTGCCGGTGCCGGTGGTGCTGAGGTCGGTGGTGATGGTGGGGTGGACCAACCGATGGCGGCTCGGAGGTCGGTGACGTTCGCGCCGGCATACGTGGACCAGGTCAGACCCGTGGCCGAGAGGAAGAAGAAGCCCAGGGCCAGCCAGACGCCGGCGGCTGAGTGCAGGGACAAAGTCTCCGCCGCCCCGTGGTTTTGAGGTCGGGTAGACGGACCCCGGGCTTTCCGGGTTTTTCGGATGCGCTGCACCCACAGGATCAGCCCGAAGAGGGCGATGACGCCAAGCCAGGAGGCAGCGAGTTCGCTGTACAGGCGTCCGACTTCACCCAGGTGCAGGTTGCGGTGCAGCTGCCCGACCCACGTGTGCACGCCGAGGACCCGCTGGTCCCGTAAGCGGTTGTTTCCCCGGTGACATCCGCTGTAGCCGGATCGACGAAGACCGCCCGAGTCTCTGACTCACCAAGTGTCGGGTCGGAGAACATTACCCGGGTGGTCTCCCCATCGGGCCCGGGGCGGACCGCGGTCGGCAGGTCGGAGGTGTTCAGGTGTTGCTGGGCTGCTTGGATTTGCTCCTCGAGGGGTACTGCGGGTCCGTCTGATGCGATGAGCTCCTCCGCGTAGACAATCTTTTCAAGTTGCGGGGTCAGGGCATACATGGCTCCGCTGAGGGCGGCGATGAGCAGGAACGGGCCGACGAAGATCGCGGCATAGAAATGGATGCGCAGCGCTAACGCCGTAAGCCAGGGCGATCGTGAACCGGGCTCGACGGGGGGTGGTGTTCGAACAGACGTGGTCGTCATGGGATGAGGTCTTTCAGGAAATGCCCTGCACAAGCAGGGTCGGGCGAAGTATGGGAGGGCGTCCACGCGTTCCCCTTGATAGGGGCCAGCACCAGACCGCCGGGCCGGGCAAGCGCAACTGGGCGAGCACCGATTGGCTAGATAGAGCGTCCATGTCAACCAGGGGCAGGACCCATCGGACGGACAATCAGTGCTCGGTGAGTGTTGCTCAGGCTGTACCGAAAAGGCGATGAGTCGGCGACGTGCTGAAGAGGGAATCAGCTAGCCAGTCGTGGATGGACGCCAAGGGAGTTGCGGTCGTCGCAGCTCGGGTGCAGACGTGTGACCTAGAGGAAGGACAACTCTCGGGCGGGAGGGGGGCCGCGTAATCGCAGACGAGTGTCGCATTGCAACAGCTCATACAGCCCGTAGGGCGCGTACTCGAGGAACCCGCGGCGGCTCTCCTCGGTCACCGGGCAAAGCCGGATCAGACGGACGATGGTCGACACGACTGCTTCGATGATGCCCAAGAGGGACCACCACAGGTACTCTCCACGGCGCACCGCACCAGGGCCACGGTCACCAGACCGGCGATGAGGTGCGAGGTGATCATGGCCCCATCTGTTCCACCCGTTGAGGACGCGGAACCAGCCACCATCGGTGCAAGGGGAGTGGC
The DNA here is from genome assembly GCA_004001285.1 of Arthrobacter sp. MN05-02. NCBI lineage: Bacteria > Bacillati > Actinomycetota > Actinomycetes > Micrococcales > Micrococcaceae > Arthrobacter > Arthrobacter sp. MN05-02. The sequence goes on along the minus strand of AP018698.1, from coordinate 145,941 downwards.
GAGGATGCCCTCATGCCGGTGACCGGCGCTGACCATCGTCGAGGTCATCACGGAGGGCATGGCAGCAAAGAGGTCGAACAGGAAGTGGAAGACGGCCTGGCTGATACCGACTCCCAGTGCCACTCGTGGCAGGGACAACTGCCGGCCAGCAAGGATGACGCACACCAAAGCGCCCAGCGGGAACGACAGAAGGACCGCGAGGACCGGGACGGTGCCGCCTGCGACAGCGTGCGAGGCACCCGCGAGGAAGACAGCCAGAACAGCACAGAGCACGCCGCGCACCAAGCGGGCAGCAGGCGTCAAACCGGCCTCTTCAGACATATCCTCCTCGCGCTCATCGTAACCGTCTCTACGAGACGTAGAAGCCAAGCCTCCGTCACCACACTAGTAAGGATGAGGACCTGCCAGGGTGCACTGCAGTTCAGGGCCCGGCAGGTACCAAGCGATTCGTCCTCACCTTGCATGCGGATGGCGCTCAACAGTTGGGGCGTCTTGGAAAGCTTTAGGTTTTCGAGACATGCGCGGAATGGTTACGGGGTAGCAGTTCGGCTACGTCGCTGGATCTCTCGATAGACCGTGGTTCGGGAGACACCCATGAGTTCGGCGATCTCACCTCGGGTGTACTCGCCGCTGTCGACTAGACCGAGTAGGTGCTTGCGCTGGTGCTCTGAGAGCTTGGGTTGCTTGCCGCGAAGCCTGCCCTTCGCTTTGGCGACCGCCATGCCTTCTCGAGTCCGGGCACGGATCAGTCAGACTCGAACTCAGCCACGATGCCCAGGACGTTGAACAGGAGCCGGCCGACAGGGTCTGTCGGGTCATAGATGCTGCCGCCGAGACTCAGGGCCACGCCTTTGCGAGTGAGTTCATCGGCGATGTCGCGAGCATCGATCACCGAGCGCGCCAGGCGGTCGAGTTTCGTTACCACCAGGGTGTCGCCTCTGCGGCAGGAAGCCAGCGCTTCCCGTAGCGGGCCTGCGGTGGGTAGGGGTGTTGCCGTTTAGGGTTGGAGGATGGCTGCCGTGGGGGAAGTGCTTGAGGCTGATCGTTTGTTGGTCGGTTACGCAGGCAGTCCCGTGTGCGGGGAGGTTTCCTTCGGGGTCAGCCTGGGTGAGGTTCTTGCGGTGGTGGGTTTCAACGGTGCCGGCAAATCCACGGTCGTCCGGACTCTGGCAGGGCGCCAGGACCCACTGTGCGAGTCCACGGTCTGCCGGCCACGCCTGACGCGGTGATGTTCCGGCGGCAGGTGGCCGCCGTGTTCGATGAGGATGTCTTCTTTCCCTCGTTGACCGTGCGCGAGCATCTGCTCCTGGTGGCTCGAGGCCACTCGGTGAGCTCGCCCGAGGAAGCAGTGGATGCTGAATTGGACTTCTTCGGAATCTCGGGCAGGGCCCATGCCGTCCCTGATGCGTTGTCCTCCGGCCAACGCCGCCGCCTGCTTCTGGCTGCTGGGTTCATCCGACCCTCGTCCTAATTGTTCCTTGACGAGCCCGAGCAACGCCTGGACCCGGTGATGCGGGATGCACTGGCCCGACGAATCCAGGAACGTGCTGATACCGGGACCGCAGTCGTCCTAGTCACCCACGATCCCCGGCTGCTGGTCCGGACAGCGACAGCGTGCCTGGTCATCGATGAGGTCGTCGAACTGGTGGACGTAGCGCGAGGAGCGCAGATCATTGCAGGTTCCTGACCCCGCTCGGGCAGCTTCAGGATCGGTGATACCCGACAGTAATTCGGTGCGCGATGATGCTGTGCGCGATGATCTGGTGCCTTGCCCGGGACGTCGTTGGTTTCACGCGGCGTGCGGCCCGGCAGTACAACAGAGCCCATTCCTCAACCCGTGACCTTTTCATCGACGTGTACTCGAACGCGCTGGCCGGGGGCTGCGTGCTGATGATGGCGGCATCCCTCGTCGTGGCCTCCGCGACGAAATCGTAGGGCGAAGCGTCGGCAAGGCGAACTTGGTAGCGGCGCACTGGCAGGCGCTGCCTGCTGGGGTTCTGTGGATGATCCTCACCTACCTGGCGTTGGTCGGGATCGTGCTGTTGGCCCGCAAGCTTGGCCCGGTCACGGTAAGCCGGGCAGAAGGCGCGTGGTGGTTGCCGCTGCCGATCGACCGCCGACCAATGGTCCTTGCATCATTCCGCACGCGATTGGTTTCGCTGAGCGCTGTAGCTGCCCTCGCCTATGTCCCTTTCAGTTTCCTCACCGCGATCGACCGCTCCCCGTGGGCACATACAGGATCGGCGGTGGCCTTTGGTGGAGGTGTTGTCCTGGCTGTTGCCAGCGCGGCAATCCTGCAACTGACGCCAACGTCCGGCGCACTCCGGACAGGAATCCTCGTCGGGCTTGCCCCCGTGGCCGTCCTGCCGTTCCTGGCCTCCGCTGTGTGGCCGCTCGTGCTGGTACTCACTGCGGCGGTGGTGCTCGCCGCCTACGTGCTCTCCCGGACCGGTGACGTAAGCGGTGCCGAGTTGCAACGCGGCGGTACAGTCTCAGGTCACGCCGCGGCGTCCATCTTCTTCATCGACATCAACGAGCTGCGCCGTGCACTGGCAGCCGGGCCACGCCAAACCCTCAGCATGCGTGGCTCGCGCTACTACTCACGCCCTACCCGGCGGGCCGGCGTGGCAGTGATTCGCGCCGATATCGTAGCGTTCCGTCGCCTGCAGCCTCCGCCCACCGCCGCACTGGTGTGGCTCGGGATCTGCGTCAGCGTCGCCCTGATCACCCCGGCCCTTCCCATCCTGCTCCAGCTCGAGTCATCCTCATCGCGGGCTGCCTCACGACAGCAGGAACCGGAACCGTTGCCCGACGCACGGCCGTCATCCCCGAACTAGACGCACTTCTACCCGTCAGCCCAGTCCTGGTGCGATGCAGCCGTATACTCATGCCCTCCCTGACCATGGCCACATGGATGGGAACGCTGATCGCAGCACTGGTCGTGCTGGGCGCAGGCTCGCCCGCCCTCGTCCTGCTCGGGATCATGGCCGGCGCCGGGATGGGAGCGGGAGCGGTCCGCGCAGCAACACGCCCCCCCCACGGACTGGACAACCCCACCGGTGGAGACACCCTTCGGGTCCGTGCCCCGAGACCAAATGTCCTCACTCCTGCACGGGACAGACATGACCGTCCTGGCGCTAATCCCGGTCCTACTCGCCCTCTACCTCGGCACTGTTACCCCCTGGCTGATCCTCGCCCAAGCCATCGCTAGCGCTGTAGCCCTCACCGTGCAGGCAACGACCCCCACCGCACGGTGAGGGATCCCGATTGGCGTCGATGAGGGCGGACGAACCAGAGGTGCGCTGGCCAGATCGGTGCATGAGTGGTCCCGGCTCGGGGGTGCGGTGCTCGGCCTCTTCCCACCCCGATCCCATATCGGGGATATGGCTGCTTATGCGTTGATTTCCTGTTGGGCTTCCAGGGCGATGTCGTGAAGGTGGCGTTCGTCGTCGTCGTCGAAGGTCCTGGTGGTCTGGTCAATGACGCAGAGGGTCCCGATGATCCATCCCTCGGGATCGTGGATGGGGTGTCCTGCGTAGAAGCGGATGAATGGTTCGCCGAGGACGAGCGGGTTCCATTTGAACCGGTCGTCGATGAAGGCGTCCCGAACGACCAGGGGTCCCGGGGTCTGGATGGTGGTGTTGCAGAATGATCGGGTTTTGGGCATGTTCTGCTGCACGGTTCCGATGACGGCTTTGAGGAACTGTCTGCGGTCGTCGATGAGCGTGATGATGGCCGAGCTGGATCGAAATCGTTGCTGGGCTTTGCGGGCGATGCGCTCGAAGCGTTCCTCTGGCGGAGTGTCGAGGAGCCCGGTTCGGGCGACCGCCCGAACCCTTTCCTGTTCTTTTTCCTCCTCGGAGAGCAGGAAAGCCCCGGCGGCACCCAGTGCTTGTCGTGATGCTTCCGGGGAGGCGTAGGGTCCGTCTTCCGCGGCGATTGCGACCGGCGAACTCGCCGGATCGTGCTTCAGCAATCCGTTGAGCGCATCGGCCAGCACATTACTTTCCCTGGCCGGCAGATCCACGGCCCGCTGCAGGTAGGCGTGGATGTCATGACAAGTCGCTCCGCCTCCGCCGGCCCGGTAAGCATTCCATAGGTCATCGAGGCCAAGTGAAGAGCGTGTGAAGACCTCACTGATAAGGGCTCGCTGTGGCCGCCCTTCAAGCATCACGACCCTCTTCCTGGTTCCTGTCACCGCACCGCTCATCGAGCTCGGTATGTCTCCATTACACAGGACCGCCCGGAACGCACAAAGCGGACCTCACTATTCTGGCGTCGACTCTCGCCTCGACTCTGACATCAACTGTTCCTGCTCATCGGCTGTTCCTGTTCATTCGAGGGCAGTGAGCCCTGAACACATATGCCGGGACGGTAGACCGGTGCGGTCAGAGGAACTACATTCGGGTTGAAGGGGTGCAGCCCTTTCGTCCTCGTGGAGGGTCGGATGTACCTGGGGGTGCGCGGGCCGAAGCTCCTGATCCCGCTGTGGTGGTGGGGGCGGTCCTGTTCCGGTCTCACCAGAAAGCCGTGCCATCGCCTTCCTACGTCCGATTGACAACGTCGGTGCTGCTGTCAGCACCCTGAGTACCCGGTCAGGTACTCAGCCGCAGGATCCGGTCATCGATGAGCTTCAGCCGGGAGTCATGGATCTTGCTCCATTGCTTGTTCTCGCCGGCCAGAAGGATGAAGCCGCTTTTCAGGCCTTGTATGTAGCGTGTGCACGTCGCGTGTACGGCATGGCTTACAAGCTTCTTGCGGATCCTGACCGAAGCGCGGAAGTGACTCAGGAAGTATTCCTGCTGGTCTGGGAGCAAGGACATCGGTATCGCCCCGAGCTGGGCCACCCCATCTCCTGGCTTCTGACGCTGACGCACCGGCGTGCTGTCGACCGCATCCGATCGGACATAGCGCGAACCACCCGCGATGAGAAGTGGGGCCGCCGGAACTGGCTTGCTGATTTCGATGAGGTGACAGATCTCGTGGTCGGACGGGACGAAGCAACACGACTGCGCGCCAGCATGTCCGTGTTATCGCCGCTTCAACGTGAAGCGGTCTCTCTTGCGTACTTCTCCCACCTCACCTACGTCGAGGTCGCTGAGTATCTTGACATTCCCGTCCCCACCGCGAAGACCCGGATCCGAGACGGGCTGCGAAAGTTACGCTCGGCACTCGAGCCCTGAGCAGTACCGCAGGGACACCACTGGTTGATATTCGTTCGAGGGCACTAACCGGGGCTCTGTAAGTCCTTGGGCGAGTCATTGCCGCTTTGACCGGTGATGGTGTCCGAACTGGGACGGGCCTCGCCGGTTCTGGGGTGGGTGTAGTGGTACATGGCGCGTTTCTCGCAGTGCTTTATGACCGGTCGCGGAGGCCGAAAGACCCATCCGAGGGAACCTGCTAGGAGATGGGTGAGTACAGTGGGGCTGTCGTTCAGCAGGGGGCGGTGTCTACAGCTTCAGCGCGTTCGCCAAGGTGGTGGATGACAAGCGCGAAGCGTGAAAGCAGGCCCTTATGTCCACGTTCCACTCTCGGAAACTGGCGATCGACGCACGCGCCCTCGCGGACGAGTTGCAGGACCTGGTTTTGGATAGCGGTGACATCGGTGAGTTGCTCACCCTGCTGGCCGAGCGGGCGGCGCCGAATGCGCGACACCAGGAGTTGAGGTGCTGTGTGGTGTGACGTTGCTGCGGCCGCGGAAGAAGCTGACGATCGCCAGTAGCAGCGCCCGCGCCCAGCAGGTCGACGAGGTGCAGTACCGGTTCGACGGGCCCTGCCTGCGGGCAGCCCGGACAGGGCGGGCACAGTATGTTGCTGATTTCCGCACGGACACCCGCTTCGGATACTCCGCGGTCGTGATGGGGCACGGCATCCTGTCCGCGCTGGGTACCCCGATTCCCTTGGACGGGGAAGCGGTTGCGGCGCTTGATTTGTACTCGGGGCGGCCCGACGCCTTCGGCGAGGAGGCGATGGCCGCGGTCCAAGTCATGGCGAACGGGGCGTCGAAGGCCTTGCGTCTGGCGGTGCGCCTAGCTCGAATCACTGACACCAACCGCAACCTGCAGACCGCGATGGAGTCCCGGACCGCCATCCTTCTGGCTGCGGGTGTGATCATGGGCCAGAACCGGTGCAGCCACGACGAGGCGATGCGGATTCTTCGTTCAGCATCAAGCGGGCGGAACGTGAAACTCCACGACGTCGCAGCCCGTGTCCTGGCATCAATCGGCCAGCAGATCCCCGAAACCCATTTCGAGGCCTGAGGACACACCAAACCTGGGGGTCTTCATCAAGCGGCTTACGAACGATGGAAAGTTGCGAAAGGGTCCAGGTCGATGGTCAGGCTCAGGGTGTGTTCAACGGGATCCTGGCAAAGCATGTCGTGCATGAGCGTCGCAGAACTCCGTGATGTATATAGACGTCCATTTGCGCGCACCCCTTTACACCTTGTCTCTTGGTCGTCTTACGTCACCGCAAGCCTCACTGGTACGGCGAAGCTTGATCGGTTCTGCGGCAAACCTTGAAAGTTGGTTGTCCATACTAGAGACGGGTCCTATCGATGTCCGCTCAGCTATTCGCAGGCTGACGTGGACACGAGAATAAGTCTCGTGCACGAACGTGCAACTCCTTCATAGGTCAAGCAGCCGGGCTGTGAAGGAGACCTGCTCGCGCACGAGCCTCGGAGCTATCGAGGAATCACCTTCACCGCACCGGTCAGGAGACTGGCCGGTCGTTTTGTGGTGCCCTTCGTGGCCCCCGAGGCCTTCGAGTCCTTGAAGCAGGCCCTCGCTAGACAGTTCGCCTCGCATGAATCCCGGCTATCTCCCGACGACGCCTTTCCTGACCTCACACAACTCCCTACCGACGCGGTCGAGGTCATCAACAGCAAAGTGCACCGGGAACTGGACTTCGAATACGCCACCGATGGAGACGCCCACCCCGAGACGCAGTTCCGGCTCGAGGAAGTCAACGAGGAACTGGACACCCGCGACGTCCTGGCCGGATAGCGCAGATTCCCATCCTTCCCGTCCTCGATGTCCTGGTCATCGCCTCCCTGGCCGCGGATTTGGGCCATGCCGTTGCAATGAGCTTCCTGGTCACGTTCACCTCACTACTCGGTCCGCGCATCGCCCGCATCGAGGCAGCCTTCACAGACAAGGACCGGGAGGAGCTCATCACCGCCCTGCTAAGCCTGCACGCCAGCTCCACCATGGCAGGAGCCCAACGTCTGCAAGCAACGACCACGCACGCTCTAGCCGCCGAACCCATCGAGGACCAGACCCCCGGCCCTTTGCTCGAACAACTTGCGGCTGAAGCACGAGAATTCGAAGACGCCGCCCGAGCCTACCTGCAGGATGAAGGAGTCCCCACCCGGACTCCCGGCGTGTAGGCCTACCCAAGTGTGGTTCCATAGCGGTGCGGAAGGTGGCCGGTGTGGATACGGACGATGTCTCAACCGGGTCACGTGAGCTGTCTTGGCGGTGCCGATTCGCCCAGGACCAGAGTGCAGAATACGAACGTATCCGCTACATATGCTGCGCTACCTCGTCGCCCACGGTGACTCGCAGCGGCGCGGTTTTCGACCGGCGGGAGGCGCTCGACCTGTCTTGGATATCTTTAGGTTTTCGAGACGCGCCTCGGCGGCCGATCGAGCGGATCAACTGTTGCAGTTGTGGTACTTGTGCGCCCTTTCATCGTTCCGGGTAAACGTCCCTTCGCCGGTCTGGCAGCGCTGCCCGCGGTAAGGAGGTCAGAAGGTGCAGAGAACCACCGGCTTACGGGCAGTTGATACGAAGCGTATTCTCCAATCTATGGACGCCCCGCGACCTCTCCCGGCCATTGGTGCTCCCGCCGTCAGGGCCTTAGCGGCGGCGGGGTTACGAAACCTGGATGATGCGAAGGGCGTCGGCCTTGACCACCTCGCGGCGCTTCACGGAGTTGGACCGAAAGCCATCCGCCTCCTACGAGCCGCGCTCGAGCAATAGCGCATGGAAGCTGATCCTTAGCCCGCTTCGAGACGCGCGCCGAGGGATGCTCGACGGCAACAAATGCACATCAGAGGAGTTGATCGATGCGAGGAAGCGAGGGCCATCGCGACGATGCCCACGCTGGCCAATTCGGATATGGGTCAGGCGGCATGAAGCTTGATAGGCCCTGTAGCTCTTCCGCGCTGGGTGCGGTGAAGGCTTCAGCAAAGCGGTCGTGGTCATCTGCAGTGAGTTGGAAGGTCACAACATCGCCGCGCCTCCAACGATTGTCAGCGCGGGAACGGCGTTGTTCCTCGGACAAGCTCAGGTAGTGAAGCTGAAACTGAACACCGATCCGGTCTGCGATGTCTCGAAGCGCATGACGTTCATTTGCGGACCAGAACCCGAAGTCGAGGACCACAGAGAGAGGCCGCCCTGTAGGGCTTGAAGCGCGATCCAAATCAGACGGCCCTCGAGAACATCTCGCTTGCCGTCAGCTTCTGAATCGCCAAATAGCGGTTCCATCCACTCGTCTGGAGTAAGCCGGAGCGCCCCCGACTCCTCCTGAATCTTCGCGGCGAGCGTAGTCTTCCCCACGCCCGGAAGCCCGACCATCAAATGCAGCGTCGGTGGTGCAGCCATAGCGTCACTCTTGCATACCTAGCAGTCCCACAATCGACCAGAACACCGTTCGAAAGCCGATCCGTCAATGGGACGGCACACTGGTCGCAGCGGTGTTGCTAGTGGCGACGGTGGCTGTCTTCCTCGCCGCGATGGTCCTGGTTCTGGCCGCGGTTGCCGCCGTGGTCCTTGGCTAGCTTTCAACATCGGAATTAGCGGGAGGAGGCGGCGCTGTGCGCCGACTCCTCCCGCCTCGGGTTCAGCGCTTTTGGAGGATTTCGTTAGGGCTCACAGTAGCGTCGGCGGCAGTTAGCGTGTTCGTCTGCTGCAGACGGTCAGCGTACCTATCGATTAGGTAGATCGTCAGACCACCCAGCACCAGCAGTAGAGCGATGAGGAAGAAGGGCATGGTGTCGCTGCCCGTCGCATCGATGATTGCTCCAGTCGCGAAGGGGGCCAGCGAACCCACCAAGACTGCAGATCGAGTTGACCAGTGCCAGCGCCGTCGCGGCTGCGGCGACGGCAAAGAGCTTGGGAACAATGCTGAAGACAGCAGCACCGACTGACGACGTGCAGATTGCCAGCAGGCACAGGCCCGCGAGCATCACGAATGGCGAGGTCGAGAAGGACACGACGAGTGCACCGATTGCGCCCACGATCGTCAGACCGAAAGCCCACGCGCCGAACTTCAGCGACTTAGAGATCAGGTTTGCGGTGATGAGCGCGGCGATGACTCCGAACAACGCTGGGATTGCCACGATCCAGGCCACTTGCACTGCGTCGAGCTCGGTGCCGTAGAGCGTATTGAAGTTCGTGACCATCGTCGGCAGGAAGAACGTCGTCGTGTAGGCCGCGAAGGGTACGGTGAAATACGCGAGACCGAGAGCCCAGGTGCGCCAGTTTTTTCAGGCTCTGCATGACGCTGCTGTGTCCGCTTCCGTGGAATGCCGACTGCTCGGCAGCGAGGTCGGAGGCTACGATCTGGCTTTGCTCGCGGTTCAGCCACTTGGCGGCGCCGGGATGATCCGAGAGTACGAACAGGGTGAGGATGCCGAGCACTACCGGCACCAGGCCGGTTACGAGGAACATGAACCGCCACCCCGAGAGGCCGAACAGCATCGCGGCGTCACCCCATTGGATGAGAGCCGACATCAGCGGGCCTCCGAAAAGCGCCATGCTGCCAGCACTGGCGAAGAAGATGCCGAAAGCTTGTGCGCGTCTGCGTGCCGGCAGCCAGAGAGTCAAGTAGAAGAGCACACCCGGCGCGAAGCCGGCTTCGCAGATGCCCAGGAGGACGCGGCAAATGCCGAGCACGAGTCCGTTGGGTGCCCAGGCCGACAGGGCCTGCACGATGCCCCACGTGAGGATGATGCGTGCCAGCCACTTCCGAGGACCAAACTTCTGCAGTAGGACGCTGCTTGGGATCTCGAATAGCACATAGCCGATGAAGAACACAGCCGAGATGAGTCCGAACCCGGCCGCCGTCAGCATCAGTTCGTCCCCTCATTCCGGCCGGACCGGCGTAGGCCAGGGCCGCTCTGTCGGCGTTCGCGACGAAGTACAGTACGCAAATGAATGGCATGAGTCGCCACATGATTTTGCGGTATGTGCGCTTTTCTGCCTCAGTTTCAGGAGTCACTTCTTTGTGGCTCAGGGATGCCTTCATGGATGTCTCCAAAAGTTGTGATGTGACTTGGGTTGGGGTGTCGTGCTGGGTGAGTAAGAGCGGCCGAGCTCGGCGGCCCGGTCGTCTACTTCGCTTGAGGAGGGGTGGGCGGGAGTGTAGGGCAGGTTCTCCGTGCCGCTCTTTCCGCACCATCGGGCCGACCTCGTGAGGTCATCGCCAAGAGCGGCAGACTTATCGCACTGCCACTGCTGCATTCCCTCGGGGATCGCGTTCGCTCGCGAGGGGGAAGGGGAGCCTGAACAACTGCGCTGTGGTGTTTCGTTAGCCGTATCAACCAAGGCCCCGTAAGGCTGAAGCTGATGAAGCGGCGGCGTCCTCGAGATTTCAGCCTGAGGCAGGTGGTGTCTCGAGGAACGCCTACCGGTCTTAGTCGCTGATCGAGTTTTCGTAGTCCCGCTGCTGGGACTCGGGAAGGTAGCGTTCCTCCAGTTCGCGGACCTGCTGGTAGGTGGGCTTGACGAATCGATCGCCGAAGCCGACGAACTCTTCGGTTCCTTCCAAGGCGAATGAATCGGCTTGGTACTGGTCGAAGGCTGCCAGTTCACCGCTGTTCTTCACTTTCAAGAGCAGCTTCCAGGCGTCCTGGACGCCAGGCTGCAGGAACGGGACGATGTTGATGGCCTGTCCCCATTCGGAAAGCTGCGCTACGGGTGGGGTAGGTCCTGCATGGCGGCTGGCGATGACGTAGGCGGGCCCCGGCGTCTCGGCAAGGAGGTAGCGCACTTCTTCCCAGGTGCGGATGCCTTCGTAGAAGATTACGTCGACGTCAGTGTTCTCGCGGTAGAGCCGGCCCCGCCGCAAGGCTTCTTCTACCCCTCCGCCTGCTACTGCGTACCCGTCGGTGCGGGCCGTGATGACGAAGTCTCGGTCGATTTCGTTCCGGGCTTCGACGGCCGCGTTCAGCCGCCCAATCGCCTCTTCGTCTGACACGATTGCGATGCCTGCCTGCCCGCCTGCCTTCTTCGGGTCAAGCTGGTCCTCAATGTGGATCCCGGCTACACCGGCATGGATGAACTCCTGCACGGTCTTGCGGACATTCTGAATGCCGCCATATCCCGTGTCGGCGTCGCAGTACACCGGGATGTCCACGGACTGCACGATGCGGCGGGCGTTGTCGATGATTTCCGTTCTGGTCATCAGGCCTACGTCAGGGACACCGTTGAGCCACCACGATGCCATTCCGCCGGAGATGTGGAAGGCACCGAAACCGGCGGCCTCGGCCATCTGCGCGTGGATGGGGAGCACCCCGAACGGTATGAGCTCCGTGCGGGGGCTGGAGAAGAACTCACGCAGCCGTGTGGTCTTTTTGACATCACTCATTGTGTTTTCGCTTTCATTTGATGTTTGTGAGGTATCCGCTAATCCCAGAGGTCGACCGTCGTTGACCAGGCTTCACAACAGGCACTTAGATAGACGGGCGTGCAGGGCGGTGTGCGGTTTCAGGGCGGTGTGCGGAATGCGGTGCTCTGTAGCTATCGCGCTGTACTGGTACGCCCACGCTGTGAAGAACCCGGTCGGGGGACCGGTGCGGATGCTGGCAGGTGACGCCGGCCCGACCTTACTGGGCGGGTTGGGGTTGCCCGGCCAAGAGCGCATCGAGCCGCTCCTGCAGTGAATCGACGGGTGCAGGATGGGTCAGAATGTGCGGTTTGTTTCCCAGGATGCCTTCGACCACCAGTCGTCCGGCATCGTCTGGAGTGATGTATTCCAGTGGTGAGGTGGCGACGTCGGGGTCTTCCGTGGGTTTACCGGCCCGTCCCGCAATGATCGCGTTCCCCACGTTCTGCACGTAGTCGCTCCATGGCTTGATGCCGCGGTTCTCGGATTTTTCCTCCTCTGACCGAAGCCGTTCGCTGGAGACGATGCGGGTCCGGACCGGTCCCGGGTGCAGAAGGCTCAGGCCGATGTTCTGGGTCTTGAGTTCCTCACGTGCTGCGTTGGAGAGTCCGTCCACCGCAGCCTTCGATGCGGAGTACGCCGAGTGCCCGGCAATGGAGGTCACTGAAGCCATTGATGAGGTGTTGACGATGTGCTTCTCGCCCGGCGTTTCTCGCATTCGCGGGATGAAGGCCATGTGACCGTGCAGGACACCCCAGAAGTTGACATCCATGATCCAGCGGAAGTCTTCGTAGCTGGTGTCCCAGGATGCCCGGAAGGGCCGCAAAGTGACGCCGGCGTTGTTGACCAGGATCTCAACCGTTCCGAACTGGTCATAAGCGGCATCGGCGAGTTCCTGAACATCGGCAAGCTTCGAAACGTCCGAGCGCATACCGAAGCTTTTGACACCCCGTTCCGCGACTTCCCGGGAAACGGCGTCAGCGGCCTCCTGGTCAATGTCAGCAACCGCCACGTTCACGTTCTGCTCAGCAAGTGCAAGCGCGATCGAGCGGCCAATGCCGCTGCCGGCACCTGTCACCACTGCGGACTTTCCAGCAAGGTTTTCCATGTTGTCCGTTCTCCTTGGTGCGCGGAATCTGACCGCGCGATGCGTTCCAGTTCTGCACGCAAGCGATGAGTCAGCTCTCACCAGCGCTGCAGTGCCGATGGGCACTGTTCAAGCCACGGCAGCCGTCGACCTTGACGCTTTCGGCTTCACGAACCGCACCAGCTGTGGGCTGTGGGCAGAGCTGATGTGGCCTGCGCCACTTTTACAACGCTATGACTGGACACGTGCGGTTGCCAGATCATCACGCGACAACTACTTTTGATTTCGCGCCATGATGTCAAGGAGGATGTTCATGCGAATCGCCTCTTACCGCAATGTCCGGGTACCGAATCTCAGCGTCCGCATCATGCGGGACGTTCTCGTCGGGGCCGGGATCGACGATCTTCCCGCGTTCCAGGCGGCCGACCTGGAGCCGGGCATAGCGCACTATCCAGGATCAGTTGTCACAGGCGAGCAGGAACTCGCTTTCCAGCTGAAGTTTGTTGAGCTCACCGCGGGTCGAACCAATCTCTGGATCAAGGCCGGAGAAGGTTACTCCCTCTCCTCATTCGGCATCCATGGTCTGGCTCTGTCTACATCACCGACGTTGACTCACTGGATGCGGGTAGCCACGGAAATGGACGTCACCTATGGGATGGTCGAAGGTTCGGCCATCCTCACTACCTCCGGAGGTTTGATCGGCTATCAGCTGACCTATCCGGGAGCTCCGCCTGAACTTGTCCCCTTCAGTGTCTACCGGGACGTGGTCTCTACCACCCGGGCCCTCAGCATGATCACTGCGATGAAACCTTTCCCTCTTACCGCCATACATCTGCCTCTGAAAGAGGTCTCCCTGGAGCTGGCGAAGATGGTTCCGGTCCCGATCACCCTTGGCGGTGACGAGCTTCGGATCACGTGGGATGAAAAGCTCTCCACACAACAGCTGCCGTTCGGAGACGCGTTCCAGCACGAGACGTACGTGAGCCAAGCCAAGGCACACCTGCGCCAATTTCAACTCGAGCAGGACTGGGCGCGGACCGTGATCACCACCATGAAGACAACCGTGGGTGCAGGTGCGGCGGTCTCCGATGTCGCTGCGACGCTCAACACCTCGGTGAGAACCATGCAAAGGCGACTGGAACAAAGCGGCATGACCTTCCGGCAAGTGCGTGATCTGGCTCGCTTCGAACTCTCCGTCGAACTGCTGACAGATACGAACATGCCCATCGCAGAAATCTCACGTCGGCTCGGCTATGAGGAACCGTCGAGCTTCACCGTGTCCTTCAAACGTTGGTCGGGTCGTTCACCCTCCCAATACCGTGTATCCCCGCTTCCAATCAAGTAACAGTGTGGCGTGAAGTAACAAGTAACTGGCATGGGCGGCACTCCCGCGGGCGCTGGGAATCTTCTTATCGTGGGTTACCGCTTCCTTCTGGTGATCTACGTCACCAGAGCAGGGGCCAGGATTACAGACCCGATCTTACGTTCAGGAGAACCAATGAGCTTCCCAGCTCCCGACAAATTCAACCTCGTGGTGGCAGCTACCAACGCCGACGGAAAACCTGACTTCCTTGACGTGCCAGGTCCGGCCACGTTGGAAGTGCCAGGCGCCATGAAAGGAGCCTGGTACTGGGAAGTCTCCGAAGGTCACAGCCAGTCCAACTTCGGTCGCATTCCCGAGGCAATCAACATCGCTGGATTCAACGGATCGACGTTCGGGGTGATGTGTTTCCCGGCGCACTCGGCCGGAAAACTGGACGTCGCCGCCACGAATAAGAAAATCGCGGAAGCTGGTGGTGCCGGCCACGAGGACCCCTCCATGCATGCGTCGGAATCCGTCGACTATGAGATCGTGCTTTCCGGCAAGGTCGACATCGAACTGCCCTGCGGCAAGGTGCGCACCATCCAGCCCGGGGATCTGCTGGTCATGGGCGGAGTACCGCACGCTTGGAAAAATCACTACGACGAGGACTGCACCTACATCGCCATCACCATCGGCTACAACAAATAGCTCCCTTCCAAGGCATCCGGCGCAGCCCGGCCGGCCCGGAGGTGCTGATGCAAGTCATCGCCCGAATACCCGCGGGGCTTCAACGAACGGGTACATGAACAGGGAGATGAGCAGGGACTGGTAGATCGTCTGAGCGCGCACCTGCATCTCCTGCCTTCTCGCACGTTTCCGCCCACAGGTCATCGCTGACGTGGTGTGGCGACCAGTTCTTTGACAACCGTCTTCCAACCAAGGCGATCAACCGGACGTCCATGGGCTTGCCGGGCCTAGGTTCGCAAGCGCGCACGTCACCCTTTCTGTATCGCAAGGGGCGGTAAGCACCGGTGCTTACCGCCCCTTTGCTGTTCCAGTGCAGCCCGCTGGAGATCGTCAAGGGTGCCGTGACCGTGCGGCGATGATTATGCGGCGGTGGTTGTGCTCCGGCTTTCGGCCTGCGCGCTGGGGCGGGGTCAGGAAGCCCGGGTCGCTTCTTGCAGGACGAGGTCCATCAAGCCAGGGAAGCGGCTATCCACGTCTTCGCGGCGCAGGCTGTTCATCCGGCGGACACCCACGTCGTGCTGATGAATAATCCCGGCCTCGCGCAATACACGGAAGTGGCGGCTAGCGGCCGACTTAGTCACCGGCAGGGCGAAGTCGGTGCATGCCACCACCTCGGTGCTCGTGGCCAGTGTGAGAACGATGCCCCGTCGCACCGGATCAACCAGCGCTGACATCACCTCGAAGAGGTCGAATTCGTGGGTGTCGGGGTGGGTGAGGGGCGTGGATGTGCGGCTGGCCATGGTCCCAGTATCCTCTACGCATCTTTTATGTTTATGTTGATGTGAACATACGATACAGTGAACAGCGTATCGACTTGCCGGTGCCACATCGGTCACTCGGTGGCTCTGTCTCGGGCATCACTTCGGCGAGGGGGGCCTGCCGGCCGGTGTCGGGAGCCACTTCGCTGTTACCGACTCAGGTGGCCCCGAGGCTCTCGTCGACGTCGTCATCGAGCTAGACCCGTCGGCCTCCGGTATTGCCGAGCAGGCAAGGCGCGGCTGGTGATTCCGGGGGTGGAGGACGTACCCGCTCACAGGCGCAGGCGCAGCGGTGGGAGCAGGAGTGGAGGATTCCTCCGATGGTTTTACTGAAGATCAAGGGTAAGGAGTGTTGTGATGGTTCAGCGGCAGCAGATGCATTTGACGGTGCAGCTCATTGGTGGATACGGGATTGAGCGGGGCGCGTGGAGGTGGCCCGGAGCGAAGACGGATGCCTTCATCAACGCTGATGTGTTCGTGAAGGCCGCGCAGGTGGCCGAGCGTGGCAAGTTCGACGCGTTGTTCCTGGCCGACACTCCCGCGCTGAGCGTGGATGTGTCCTCGGAGCCACCGCAGCATGCGTTGGAGCCGATGATTACGCTCACGGCCGTGGCCCGGGAAACGGAGCGTATCGGTCTGGTGGCCACCGCCTCGACGTCATTCACCGAGCCCTACACGCTGGCCCGCCAGTTCCGGGCCCTGGATCTGATCAGTGGGGGACGGGCCGGTTGGAATGCGGTCACTACCTCCACGCCGGCTGCCGCCTTGAATTTTGGCGCCGACATTCCCGACCGTCGAGCCCGCTATGAACGAGCTCATGAGGTCGTGGAATCTGTGCAGGCACTGTGGGGGAGCTGGCAGGATGATGCGTTGCTGCTCGACGTGGAGAGCGGCCGGTTCGCCGATGCTTCCAAGATCAACCCGGTCGGAATCACGGGAAAGTACGTATCCTCCCGCGGCCCGTTGAACCTGCCGCCTTCTCCGCAGGGTCAGCCGGTAATTTTCCAGGCTGGTGGGGGCGGTAATGGTCTGCAGCTGGCTGGGCGTTTCGCCGATGCCACCTACAACAATCCCTTCGACATCGATTCCGCCACTTCCTACTGGCAGGAGCTGCAGGCAACGGTGAAAGCCTTCGGGCGTCCGGCGGGAAGCATCACCCCGTTCAGCGGCATCATCACATCCGTGGCCTCGACCGAACGAGAAGCCCTGCAGCGGCGCGAACAGCTGGACGCATTGGGGGACCTGGACTCCCGGGTGCAATACCTGGGCCAGCAGCTGGGAATTCCGCTGGAACCGGAAAGTCTCGACAAGCCGATCCACCCGGATCTGCTCGCCCGGGCATTTGCCCATCCGGGTGACCCCCGGTCGCCCTTGTCCCTACGACTGGCCCGGGAAGGGTTTACGGTACGCCAGATCATCGCTCACGGGCCCATCAACTACCATCCGGTCGCACTGGGTACTCCCGAACAGGTCGCTGACATGCTGCAACGCTGGTTCGAGGCCGGCATCGGCGGTGGATTCAACATCAATCCCGACGTCAGTTTTGACGGGCTCACCGACTTCGTGGACCACGTCGTTCCGATCCTCCAAAAACGCGGTCTTTACCGGCGCGACTACGAAGGCACCACCTTGCGCGAACACCTCGGTGTCCCCTACCTCAATGGACGGCGCCCGGCCTCTGCCCTCGACCGCGGGCAGGCCTGAGATGAAGCTTTCTCTCGTTGAACTCGCCACCGTGTCCGAGGGCGAGGGGCAGGGCCAAGCGCTCTCGCACGCCCTGGATGCCGTAGTGCACGCTGAACGGGCCGGGTTCCACCGGGTCTGGTTCGCCGAGCACCACCTCGCTCACGGTTTTGCCTCCCACGCCCCCGAACTGCTCATAGCCGCGGCCACGAGGGAGACTTCGCGGATTCGGCTGGGTTCCGGGGCGGTGCTCCTCAATCACTACAGCCCCTTCCGGGTGGCCGAAACCTACATGCAACTCGAAGCTATGGCTCCGGGGCGCATCGATCTGGGTCTGGGGCGGGCTACCGCCGGACCAGTCATCGACACCGCGCTCAAACGCGACCGTCGTTCCCCGCACCTCGACGATTTCGCCGAGCAGGTCCAGGAAATCCTCGCTCTCGTGCACGGGCTCATCGATAAAGAGCACCCATTCCACGAACTCGATTTTTCCGGGCTTTCCCGCACCGCACCGCAGCTGTGGATCTTGGGATCTTCGGGAAACAGTGCCGGGCTCGCCGCCCGGCTAGGTCTCGGATACACCTTCGCGGCCTTCATCAACCCCTCCGCGGCAGCAGCGGCACTGGGTCACTATCGCGACCAGTTCACGCCCCAGGAGTTCGGATTCGGTACTCCGCAGGGCATGTTGGCCATGAACATCGTCGTGGCGGACACCGATGAGGAAGCACGCCGCCTCACCTGGCCGGCCCGCGCCCTATACGCCCGACTGGGAGCCGCGGGCCAACGGGCCACTGCACCCAGTGTGGACATCGCCTCACAGATACTCACCGAGGCCCAAAAGGACGAGCCCACCGTCATCACAAACGGCCGGTGGCCACGGCAACTAGCAGGCTCCCCGGCCACTGTCCGCGCCCAACTGGAGCGCATGACACAGGAGACCGGCGCCCAGGAAATCATGCTGCAGGACATCATCCCCGACCACGACACCCGCCTGCACTCCCACGCCCTACTGGCCGGAGCCCTCGACCACGCCGACATCGCCTAAAACGGAGTCAATGGTTCAGGCCCACGACGAACCGCCCGGCGGAAAGGTACGCGCCATCCAGCCAGGGGATTCGCTGGGTCATGCAAGGGGTCTCGCACCTCTGGAAGCACCACGACGACGAAAACAGCACCACCATCGCCACCATCGCCACCATCGCCATCAGCGTTAACAGCAAACTGCCGTCGATTCTTACTGACGCGGCAGAACGGGACCGAGGCTTATCCGCACAGATGTCGCACGGATGTCAGTAAATCGCCCCTCCACGTGGGGCCTGCGGGGCACGGGCACGGCATGGGTGAACCTCAATGCTCAGAATCATGGCTTCCCTAGGCGTTGACGAGCAGCACACTCTTCGGGGTTGCTGCCGCCGACATCATCGGAGTCCACCGCTGCCCCTAACGGAGGCCAACCACTATTTCATCCGGATTCTTTCCGCGTGATCGGATCAGTGAAGGGGCGAATAGCCTCGCGAAAGGAAGAAGAATCATGACTCAACAACTCATGAATCAGCCCAAGGTGAGTGCCTTCGGGGCCGATCCAACGATTGTGCGCGAGGCCTTTGCGCAGTTCCCCTCCGGCGTGGCGGTGCTCGCGGTCGACACCAACGACGAGAAGCACGCGCTGGTCGCCTCCTCGTTCATGGTTGGAGTGTCACTGGAGCCGTGCCTGGTCGCGGTCGCCGTGCAGAAGTCCTCCGAAACGTGGGCGTTGATCGAGAACGCACCTTCGCTGGGGGTCTCGATCTTCGGTAAGGGCCAGGGGGACCTGACCCGCAAGCTCGCCAGCAAGGACCGCGCTGCGCGCTTTGAACAGGTTGCGGTCGACGTCGACGACAACGGCGCGGTCTTCATTGAGGACGCAGCGCTGTGGCTGGAGTGCTCGATCCACGAGGTGTCTGAGGCGGGGGACCACTGGATGGTCCTGCTCGAGGTGAACAAGCTCGGTGTCGGTAACAACGAGCCACTTATCTGGCACGGTGCGAAGTTCCGTGGGCTCGTCGACGCCCAGTCGATCGACATCAACTAGCGCACCAGGACACGTAGAGCTCAGACCATCACCATTGACGAGAATGAGGGTGCCGTAGGTGGACGCGGCCGCGCTGATCATCATCGGTTCGGTGCGGATGAAGTGCTGCCTGCCGGGCATTTGCCGACCTGCGCGGGTCCGACGACGTCCCGGCGGAGGGAGCCAAAGATAAAGCAGCGCAGGGGAGGCTGACCGGCTTGGGAGGGTCCCCGACCGCAGGACTGCTGGATTTGGACCGGCGCCATGGCGGACGGTGGCTGCGGGGTGGTTCTGGGTCGCCAGCGACGGCGAGCAGCGCACGCAGTGGCCGCAACGCTATGCCTACGAACACCTCATCGGAGAAGCCGTGCCCCCGGCATCGCTCTTATGTACGTCTGCGACATTTTTTGAAGCGTCACAAGCCGAACTCGACGAGGATGCCGCGGTGGGGCTTCGGCAGTGGCAGCATTCACAGTACTGACCTCGAGTAGGGCCTGCTGGAACTGGCGGGAAAAAGCAACTAGTTGGCGCGTGCAGGACTCTCCACGTGGGGTACCGCACTTTAGTCTTTGTTCATGTCCCGTCTGGATACCGCAGGCTCTACAGCCGGAATGAGGCCTCTGAGCTGCTGCAAGGCCCGCCAAGCAGAAGCTGTCGTGAGTGCATTTTTCATGTACTCCTTGGAGCCAACCATCAACCGAAAGTATCCAGATCTGGTTACGCAGTCGTTCTAGGGCCGACAGAAAAGGGAGGAAAAAGTCAGTGTCGATCTCTATCGGGCACAGCCAGATCTTCACCATGATCGCTCATAGGACCAACTCGAGGCCCCGTACCAAGGTTCCCCTATATCTCCGGATCCCGGCAGCCTCAAACGCCGGGCAGCTGAAACACTCACCGTGGGAGGGCCCTCACCGCAGATTGTTCCACTCGGTTCAAGCGCGTCAATGAATGGCAGAAGGCCGAAACCCTTCACACATCGCTTGCCCCACGGGATGTAGCGAGACATCCGCGACGGCGTCAAAGCAACCGCGCCCCAAGCCTCACCGACTACGCAGACCACCCACTCCCCGTTCGCCTCTCTGCCAGTACCAAGAGCAGGGAGGCGAATGTCCGTACCATCACTTCTAAAGGACATCGATGTTTTCGAAGATTCTGGTAGCTAATCGTGGCGAGATCGCCATCCGTGCTTTTCGGGCCGGTCATGAGGTGGGTGCGAAGACGGTGGCGGTGTTCCCGCATGAGGACCGGAATTCGATCCACCGGCAGAAGGCCGATGAGGCGTATCTGATCGGTGAGGAAGGCCACCCGGTGCGGGCGTATCTGGATATCGAGGAGATCATCCGGGTCGCCGAGGAGGCCGGCTGTGATGCGATCTACCCGGGCTACGGGTTCCTGTCGGAGAATCCGGGCCTGGCCCGGGCGGCGGCGGAGGCGGGGATCACGTTCGTGGGCCCGCCGGCTGATGTGCTGGAACTGGCCGGGAACAAGGTCAAGGCGTTGGACGCTGCCCGGGCGGCGGGGATCCCGGTGCTGGCGTCCTCGCGGCCGAGTGCTGATGTGGACGAGCTGATTCGGGCGGCCGATGAGATCGGGTTCCCCGTGTTCGCGAAGGCCGTGGCCGGCGGTGGCGGGCGCGGGATGCGGCGGGTCGATACGCGGGAGGCGCTGCCGGAAGCGCTGGAGGCCGCGATGCGCGAGGCGCAGTCGGCGTTCGGGGATCCGACCATGTTCCTGGAGCAGGCGGTGCTGCGGCCCCGGCACATCGAGGTGCAGATCCTCGCGGACGCGCAGGGCAACGTGATGCACCTGTTCGAGCGGGACTGTTCGCTGCAGCGCCGGCATCAGAAGGTCATCGAGATCGCCCCTGCCCCGAACCTGGACGAGGGGATCCGGCAGGCCCTGCACCGGGATGCGGTGAAGTTCGCGACCGCGCTGGGCTATGTCAACGCGGGCACGGTGGAGTTCCTGGTGGACACGGTCGGGGAACGGGCGGGCCAGCACGTGTTCATCGAGATGAACCCGCGCATCCAGGTCGAGCACACGGTCACCGAGGAGGTCACGGACGTGGACCTGGTCCAGTCCCAGCTGCGGATCGCGGCCGGGGAAACCCTGGCGGACCTGGGCTTGAGCCAGGACACGGTGAGCCTGCGCGGGGCTGCCCTGCAGTCCCGGATCACCACGGAGGATCCCGCGAACGGGTTCCGCCCCGACGTGGGACGGATCTCCGCGTACCGGTCCGCCGGCGGCGCCGGGGTACGCCTGGACGGCGGGACGGTGTACGCGGGGGCGGAGATCAGCCCGCACTTCGACTCGATGCTCGTGAAGCTCACCTGCCGGGGTCGGGACTACCCGGCAGCGGTCACCCGGGCCAGGCGTGCGTTGGCCGAGTTCCGGGTCCGCGGTGTCTCCACGAACATCTCCTTCCTGCAGGCGGTCCTGGATGACCGGACTTCCTCGCCGGGAACGTCGCGACGTCGTTCATCGACGAACGCCCCGAACTGCTTACCGCCCGCATCCCGGCGGACCGCGGCACGAAACTGCTGACCTGGCTCGCGGACGTCACCGTGAACCAGCCCAACGGTGCCGGCCCCGCGCACCTCGACCCGCGGGAGAAACTCCCGAACTGCCTGGATCATCTGCCCTGCCCGACACCAGCACGACCAGCGCCGACGCCACGTCCAGCGGCGTCGCGGGTGCTGCTGGTGGTTCTGGTGTGGTGGGGAGCCGGCGGCGGTTGCTGGAGCTGGGGCCGGAAGGTTTCGCGCGGGCGTTGCGGGAGCAGACCGCGGTCGCCGTCACGGACACGACGTTCCGCGACGCGCACCAGTCGCTGCTCGCCACCCGGGTACGGACCCGGGACCTGGTCGCGGCCGGTGCGTCGGTGTCGGCCCTGACCCCGGAGCTCCTCTCGGTCGAGGCCTGGGGAGGCGCCACGTACGACGTGACGCTGCGGTTCCTGGGGGAGGACCCGTGGGAGCGCCTGGACGCGCTGCGCCGCCAGATCCCGGACATCTGCCTGCAGATGCTGCTGCGGGGCCGGAACACCGTCGGCTACACCCCCTACCCCGAAGCCGTCACCACCGCCTTCGTGACCGAGGCGGCGGCGTCGGGCATCGACATCTTCCGGATCTTCGACGCCCTGAACGACGTGTCCCAGATGGAACCGGCGATCCGCGCGGTCCGGGACACCGGCACCGCTGTCGCCGAAGTCGCCCTCTGCTACACGGCGGACATGCTCGATCCGGCCGAGACCCTCTACACCCTGGACTACTACCTCGACCTCGCCCAGCGCATCGTGGACGCGGGCGCGCACATCCTGGCCATCAAGGACATGGCCGGGCTCCTCCGACCCGCCGCGGCCGCGGAACTGGTGGCCGCGCTGCGGGAACGCTTCGATCTGCCGGTGCACCTGCACACCCACGACACCGCCGGAGGCCAGCTCGCCACGCTGCTGGCCGCGGTCGACGCCGGAGTGGACGCCGTGGACGTGGCCAGCGCGCCCCTGGCCGGGACCACCAGCCAACCCTCTGCCTCGGCCTCGTCGCGGCCCTGGCCCACACACCCCGCGACACCGGCCTGGACCTGGATGCCGTATGCGCGCTGGAGCCGTACTGGGAGGCCGTGCGGCGCATCTATGCCCCGTTCGAGTCCGGGCTGCCCGGCCCCACGGGACGGGTCTACCGGCACGAGATCCCGGGAGGCCAGCTCTCCAACCTCAAGCAGCAGGCCATCGCCCTCGGACTCGGGGAACGCTTCGAGGCCATCGAGGACATGTACACCGCAGCGGACAAGATCCTCGGACGCTTGGTGAAAGTCACCCCGTCCTCCAAGGTCGTCGGCGACCTCGCCCTGGCCCTGGTCGGCTCCGACGCCGACCCGGCCGCGTTCGAGCAGGACCCGCAGGACTACGACATCCCCGACTCGGTCATCGGGTTCCTCAACGGGGACCTCGAAACCCACCCGGCGGCTGGCCCGAACCCTTCCGCACCAAGGCCCTGACCGGACGCGAACTCAAACCCCGCGACGCACACATCACCGCCGACGACGAAACACGACTCAAGGGTTCCTCGACGGAACGCCGGCAGGCCCTGAACCGCCTGCTCTTCGCCGGACCCACCAAGGACTTCCAGACCACGAGGGACACGTACGGGGACGTATCCGTGCTCGGCACCGCGGACTACCTCTACGGGCTGCAACCGGGCACCGAGCACGTCATCGAACTCGATCGGGGGGTCCGGCTCATCGCGACCCTCGAAGCCGTGTCCGACCCCGACGAAAAAGGCATGCGCACCGTCATGTGCACCCTCAACGGTCAGATGCGCCCCGTAGCCATCCGCGACAAGAACGCCACCAGCGACGTGAAGGCCGCCGAGAAAGCCGACCCCGCAACCCCCGGCCACATCCCCGCACCCTTCGCCGGATCCGTCACCATCACCCTCACCGAAGGCCAGACAGTCCAGGCGGGCGATACCGTCGCCACCATCGAGGCCATGAAGATGGAAGCCAACATCACCACGCCCGTCACCGGCACCATCAGCCGCACCACCTTCACCGGCACCCGGCCCGCACAGGGCGGAGACCTCCTCCTCACCATCACCCCCGCCTAGGGCCAAACCCAGCCACAGAACCACCCCACAGCGCGACCCCGTGGGAAAGGCAACACACGATCATGGCACAACCCTTCCGGCGGCGGATGAGGCCGTACATATCCCCCTTCCCCACCAGTCTTTCCGTCCGCACCGGGCGGAAAGACTGGGCCGATTTGCTGCCCTACGACCGGGTCACGGTGCAGGAAGGGAAGGAGACTCCCTACGAAGCGGTCGTTGACGTCCTCACCCATGACGCCACAGTGATCTGGGTGCTGCCCGTGCGCTCCGGTAGCCGACGCGCATTCCACTACAGCGATGACGTGGACATCAAAAAAGAAATACGACAGTGAACGACGATCAGCACGATCTCGAGCTGCGATTCCTGTTCCATGACGCACCTTTGTCTGACGGATGATCAGTTCCCAAGGCGGCGACACTTCCGGTGCACATCTCTCACGCGGTCAGGGGATCACTTGCCTGGGAGCCCTGCGATTTTGCTATCGGAGGCTTCACTAACGATGAGGTCGATAAGTCAAGGGAAGCGCTGATCGAGTTCGTCCTTGCGCAGGAGATTCTCGCGACGGGCGCCTGAGTCCTGTTGGTGGATGATCCCGGCTTCCCGTAGGACCTTGAAATGGCGGGTAAGTACTGACGGGGTCAGGTGAGGGTAGAACCCGCCGCAGCTCAAGCCCGGCTCACCGTGGAGCCGAACGATAATGCCCAGGCGCACGGGGTCGGAGAGTGCACCAAAGATCTTGAGCAGATCAAAGGTGTCGACCTCCGGGTGAGCAAGGGGGGACGATGTGCGGCTGGCCATGACCTGAAGCCTACTGCCATTCGAGGGATGTACGTGTTTATGCGTAGATCATGTAGCGTGTCTTTTCACGCGGCCCGAACTGTTCTACGCCCCTACCGCTGAGGGCTACATCAACTACCCCACGCTCGATCACTAAGCCCGCGCTCCACTAACCGCTTCCTTCAGTAGCGCTCACTTAACTTCAAGGAGATTCCCATGGCACTGACCAGAACCGCTGTCATCTTCGGCGCGGGTCCCGGTATCGGCGCGGCGGCCGCCCGCGAGTTCGCCGCGCTCGGCTACCAGCTCGCTCTCGTCGCCCGCACCAGAGCGAAACTTGATTGGCTCGTCAATCAGTTCGAAGCGACCGGGGCGACCGCAAAAGCATTCCTCGCCGACGGCGCGAATGGCGACTCCATCGACGCCGCCGTCCGCGACATCCGCACATGGGCAGGGGGCGACCCCAGCGTCATCCTGTTCAACGCGTTCACGTCCCAGCCCGCAGGCTTCACACATCAGGTCGACCCGGCAGCCTTTGCACACAGCCTCATCGTCAACGCGGGCGCGGCACAACACCTCGTCCACCGTTTCGCACCCGCACTCGTGGCAGCAGGCGAGGGCTCACTGCTTTTCACCGGCAATGGATTCGCGCTCACACCCAGGGGCTACGGCTTCGGTACCTTGAGCGCTGGCAAATCCGCCATGCGCTCAATCGCCCTAACCCTGGCAGAGGACCTCGCCGGCAGCGGCGTACGGGTCGGGCTCCTTACCGTCAACGGCCCGACCGCCCGTGGCACCGACTTCGACCCGGAAGTCATTGCACCCGAGTTCATCAAACTGCACGACGGCACCGTCACCGACACCGAAATTATCTACAACGGAACGTCCACCACAACCTGACTAACGCCCCCTCGCACCACACGCGCCACCACCAAAGGGGTCGCCAACACGATATTCACCACCCCTTCGGTGGTGGCGGTCCTGGCCCAAAGCTACATAGGTGGACGGCTTTGAAATCCACCCACCGCAAGCGGATGACCAGGATGGCAGGTACAGCCGACCCCCTTCCCACAGACCACCGTGCCCCTATAAGTGATCGTTCCCCGGGGCGACCAGCTCGTCGTTGTTCGGGGCCATGCCGGCGGGCAACAGGCGCGCCAGCCCTTCAGCGTCAGTCCGTCAGTTTTGACCGGTTGCGCACTGAGAAGTCTTGCGACGCTAAGAAGTGTGAGTTGTGGCGGTGGCGGCCTTTTTCGTGGCTTGGGTGGCGGTCATCGGATCGCAATCTCTCCACAATTGCCCACTAGAATCTTCGTAAGCACTGAGGGCGCCTTCACTGCACGCCGGTCGCGGCAGGTCAGGTGTGACCGGTATGGGCGGAGTCAGGCGCCGTTGCCGGTGAGGATTTGTGCTGTTTCATGCATGTGGTCTTCGACGGCGCGGGCTGCTCCCAGAGAATCACCGGTCTTGATTGCTTCGACGATGCCCGCGTGGCGGTGGGGGCTCATGTTGCTCAGTGCCTGATCCACTCCTGCGTACATGACGCTCATCCGGATGGACCCCTCAAGGGACTTCCAGGAATGAAGTAGCGTCCGATTGCCAGTGAGTGAGCAGAGCATCTGGTGGAAGTTCAGGTCGGCCTCGATGCGCTCATCCAACGTGCCATCCGCCGATTCCTCCATCCGCAGGATCCCCTCCTCAAGCTCCTTTATGACAGCATCCCGGTCGTTCTGCTCGGACAGCATCCGAGCAGCCAGTCCCTCCAAAGCTGCTCTAACCTGGAAAATGTCGCGAACATCGGCACTGCCCAGGTGTCGCACCGCAAGCCGCCCCCGGGCGCCGGCCGAAATCAGTCCTTCCTGCTGCAGCTGCCGCATGGCCTCCCGCAGGGTGCCCCGGCTGATCTGCAGCTTCTCCGACAATTCCGTCTCCACCAGATGCGTCCCAGGGGCGAGCTCACCGGTCGTAATCGCGCGACGGAGGGCGGTCAGAGCCAATTGGCGGAGGTTGTTCTTTTCGAGTCCTCCCAGAAGTGATGGTGGTGCTGCCGTCATGATGAATCCTTCTCCGCCGGTGCTGAGTGTCGACATTTGTTCGTTGACATTGATCTTACGGACCGACAAGTCCTTCATGGAGGTTAGTTCCTGCATCATCTAGCTGTGAGGTCCCTTGTGCTGTCCTAGGACAGTTCGGCGAGGACTTTCTGCACGATGCGGTCGCGGGACAGCCCGTACTTCTCGTGCAGGGTGGGCAACGCGCCGGCATCTAGGAACAGATCAGGGAGGGCGATGGGTGTCACCTTTGCACCCACTCCGTGGCGTACCGCCACGCCGGCGACAGTTTCAAACAGACCGCCGATCTCGGTGTGGTTCTCGAGGGTGACGACAAGGCGGTCCTTGCCCAACTCGCGAAGGATAGTTTCGTTGTCAAAGGGTTTGATGGTGGGGGAGTGGATGACGGCGACGTCGACGTTGTGGCTTCCGAGTTCCTCGGCGGCCTGCAGCGCCCTCATGGTCATGAGGCCGCTGGAGATGAACAGGACGTCCCGTCCGGGGCGGAGTTCCTTGGCCTTGCCGAGCTCGAACGTGTAGTCGTATTCGTCCAGGACGGTGGGAACGTTACCCCTGAGCAGACGAAGGTAGGTCGGTCCTTCTGACGCGGCGAGCTGGGGTACGGCCTGCTCGATGTCCAGCGAGTCACAGGGGTCCACGATGGTGAGGTTCGGCATGCCGCGGAAGATGGCGATGTCCTCCGTCGCCTGGTGGCTCGGTCCGTACCCGGTCGTCAGGCCGGGAAGCCCGCCGACGATGTTGACGTTGAGGTTCGGTTCGGCGATATCCAGGCACAGGAAGTCGTAGGCGCGTCGGGCCGCGAAGACCGCGTACGTGGAGGCGAAGGGTACGAGCCCTGTTTCGGCCATGCCGGCGGCTGCTCCGAAGAGGAGCTGCTCAGCCATGCCCATCTGGAAGAACCTGTCGGGGAAGGCTTTGGCAAAGATGTGCATGTCGGTGTACTTGCCGAGGTCGGCTGTGAGACCGACGATTCTCGCGTTCTCCTCGGCTGCCCGGACCAATGCGTGACCGAAAGGAGCGGGTGCGGTCTTCTGGCCGGGATCCGCGAAGGAGGCAATCATCGCCGAAGTCTTCAGCTTCGGCTTGACGGCTGCCGTCGTGTCGGGGGCCTCGGTGGTGGTGCTGGCGCTCATCGGGCTGCCTTTCCGTCGTGTCCGGTGGTCAGCTGCTCGCGGCAGATCTGCCATTCGTCTTCTTCGATGCGCATGAAGTGGGCCTTCTCCCGTTCTTCCAGCAGAGGAACGGCCTTGCCGACCTTCGTGTCGCACAGGATGACCGAGGGCCGGCCGGTCGGAGTTGCCTCGCGGGCGATGTTATCGAGCGCTTCCAACAGGGCTGCGGCGTCGTTCCCATCCACGCGCTGGGTATACCAGCCAAAGGACGCCCACTTGTCGGTGGCGGGTTCGATGCTCAGCACTGTCTTGGTGGCGCCGTCGGCCTGCAACGCGTTCATATCCACCAGGGCGGTGAGGTTACCCAGCTGATGGTGGTGGGCTCCCATGGCGGCTTCCCAGGTCGATCCTTCGTCCAATTCGCCGTCGGAGAGGAAGTTGAAGATTCTCGAGTCCGAGCCCCTCATCCGCAGGCCCAGTGCCATCCCTACGGCGACGCCCAGGCCGTGGCCCAGGGAGCCGCCGGAAATCTCCATGCCGGGCGTGTAGGACGCCATGCCCGACATGGGGAGCCGGGAGTCGTCGGATCCGTAGGTGTCCAGTTCGTCGATGGGGATGATGCCGGCTTCTGCGAGGGCGGCGTAGTGGCCGATGGCGTAGTGGCCTGTGGAGAGCAGGAACCGGTCGCGGTCCTCCCAGTGCGGGTCTTCGGGACGGTGCCGGAGCTGGTCCGCGTAGACGGCGGCGAACATGTCCGCGGAGCCAAGCGCCTGGCCGACGTAGCCCTGTCCCTGTACCTCGCCCATGTTCAGGGCATAGTGACGGGCCCGGTAGGCAGCTGCTTCGACATTGGTGACCCGCGCGCCGAAATCAGCTGGTTGAGTGCCGCGGTCCGGCGTAGTGGTGGGTGTTGGTGTCAGAGTCATGGGTGCTCTTTCTGGTTCCCGGAAACGAGGTGTGGGTCAGACGTGCTGGGGCAGGGGGGTGGACTTGCCGGCTTCCTCGGCGAGCTGTCGTTCCCTGCGCCCCCAGGTTTCGCGGGTCATGATTGCCGCAATGAGGCCGATGAGTGCGTAGGTGGAGAACAGCAGGGCCGGGCCGAGCCAGTCGAGCTGGATGTACAGCAGGGTGGTGATGAAGGGAGTGAAGCCGGACACCATCGCGGAGATCTGGTAGGCCAGGGAGGCTCCGGAGGCCCGGGTCTTGGCCTGGAACAGCTCGGGGAACCACGCACCCTGGGCGCCGGCCAGGGAGTTCTGGCAGACGGCGTAGGAGATGACGATGGTAATCATCACGCAGATGAACAGGCCGGTGTTGGCGAGCAGGAACATCGGGATGCCGAAGAGGACGGCGAAGGCGCAGGACCAGATGTAAACAGGGCGCCGTCCTACACGGTCTGTCAGGCGGGCCCAGCCCATGGTGGCGAAGATGCCGATGAATGATGCAACGCACAGGGACGTCAGGGTCTCGGTTCGTGTCGCAAGCTCGGTCGTGTTGAGGTAGGAAATCATGTAGGTGACCGCGACGGCGTACCCGGCGGTTTCGGCGACGCGGAGGCAGATGCCGCGGACGATGCTGCGCCAGTCCTGGCGGATGACCTGCACGATCGGATTTTTGACGATGTTGCCCTGGTCCTTGACGTCCTCGAAGACCGGCGACTCGGGGACCTTGGAGCGGATGATCAGGCCGACGGCGACGAGGACGATGCTGGCGAGGAACGGTATCCGCCAGGCCCAGTCACCGATCAGGTTGGCGCTGGCGAGGAAGACGAGGTTCGCCAGGAGAAGTCCGACGGGGAACCCTGCCTGAACGATGCCGGTGTACTTTCCCTTGGACTTCCATGGGGCGTGCTCGTAGCTCATCAGAATCGCGCCTCCCCATTCGGCGCCGAAGGCCAGCCCCTGAATGATGCGCACGATCACCAGCAGGATGGGGGCGAGAATGCCCACGGTTGCGTAGGTGGGGAGCAGGCCGATAGCGAAGGTCGCGAGCCCCATGATGATCAGTGATGCCACAAGGACAGGCTTGCGGCCTACCTTGTCTCCGAGGTGGCCGCCGATGATGCCACCGAGAGGGCGGGCCGCGAAGCCGACGCCCAGGGTGGCGAACGAGGCCAGGGTTGCAGTGACGGGATCCGCCCCAGGGAAGAAGGCCGGCCCGAAGTAGAGAGCTGCAGCCGTTCCGAAGCCGATGAAGTCGTAGGTCTCGATGACTGCACCGACCCCGGATCCGACGGCTACCTTGCGGGCATCCTTCGTCCCATGGACATGGCCTCGCATCTGCAGAGCTTCATTGCTCATCATGGGTCCTTTACTGGAAGTTGTGTTGACTGTTAACACTGCGTTTCCTGCAAGTGTGACTTGAGGCACATGCATTGTCAACAGTCGACAGATAAGGGAGCGGGAAGCTTCCCCTGCGGATTGCATTCACAAATGACGTGAAGACACGGGTGCCGGTAAGTTTCCGACCGCTTCAAACCCCCGCCATTCCTGGCAGGAGGGCTTACTTAGTGGATGTGGCTTCCACCGTTGATGTCAATCGTGGTTCCGGTGAGGTAGGAGGAGTCATCCGAGGACAGAAAGGCGATGACTCCTGCGACCTCGTCCGTCGTCGCCGTGCGGCCCAGGGGAATGTCCCGGGCGAGGGCCGCCTCCTGCTCCGGAGTGCTGCCGACCCTGATGTTGGTGTCGACGGCACCGGGGGTGACGGCGTTGACGGTGACGCCGCTGTCGGCCAGTTCCCGGGCCAGAGCCTTGGTGAATCCAAGGATCGCTGCTTTGGCGGCCGAGTAGGGGACCTTGCCGAAAACGCCGCCGCCGCGCTGTGCGGAAACGGAGGACATATTGACGATACGGCCCCACTTGTTCTCGAGCATCGCCGGCAGGAAGGCTTTGGTCACCAGATAGGTGCCGGTGGCGTTGACGGCCATGACCTTGTTCCAAAGATCCAAGGTTGTCTCCAAGAACGGGACGGGAGAGGTGATACCCGCGATGTTGGCAAGCGCCCCAATCGGAGGCAAATTGCCGGCGGTGACCTCCGCAGCTACCGCTTCGTGGGCTGCGATAACAGAGGCTTCGCTGGTGACGTCTACTGCGTAGCCGAAGCCGGGGACGCCGAATTCGCTGCTGATCTCGGTGGCAACTTTTGCCGAGGTCTCACCGTTGAGGTCGAGGACGACGATGGCCCAGCCATCTTTGGCATAACGGCGTGCGGTGGTGACGCCGATGCCTCGGGGGGAGGTGGCTCCGGTGATGACGGCGGTTCGCTGGATGCTAGTCATGATGCTCCTGTGCTGGTTTGGGGTTCTTGGTTGTAGAGGTGGCCGTGGGGGCGTTGGAGGGCGCTTGTGCGGCGCTCCTCTCGATGAGTTGGGAGATGTAGGCGGCAGCCGATGCTGTTGCCTGGGGCCGCTGATCAGCGGTTACGTCCCGGGTCTCCAGCTCCAGTGCGAAGTGCCCGGTGTAGCCACATGCGATGAGGGCATCGATGCCCGAGGCAAAGTCAACCTGTCCGTTTCCGACGCTGAGATTGATGTTGCCAGGTACTGCGTCACGGATGTGCACATGGCGGATGCGGTTATGAAAGATGGTTACGAACTCCACCGGGTCTGCTCCGGAGGCGACGAGATGACTGAAATCCATGACCACTCCCACTGCTGGAGGCAGTCGCGACAGAAGATCCACCGCCCGATCCATATCCCAGCAGAGTCGGAAGAAGTGAGGCGCCTCAACCCAGATCTCGACACCTGCATCAGCTGCGCTTGTTGACGCCGCGGTCAGGGTGGCCGCTATGAGATCCAGGTCTTCATCGAGAGTTCGGACAGGGTCATGAGACAGGGCCCCGCAGGGAAGCACCAGCGCAGTCGCTCCAAGGTCGGCAGTCAGGGCTAAAAGCATCTCGAGGTGCTGATTCCGGTCAACTGACTCAAGTGGACTCAGAGCTGTATTGAGGTCACCGATGTCACCGTTGACCGACAGCACGCTCATGCCCGAGGAGCGCACCTCAGAACTTACCTGGACCACTGCTCTGCGATCCAGAACGAAGGGGACGTGATCGCATACTCCTGGAAGAGCACCTAGATCAATAGCCATAAACCCGAGGTTCTGCATCGTGCTCAGAGCCAACGGAAGGTTCTGATGGCGGAAGCTGATGGACGAACACACGACCAGGGGACTGAACATCGACATTGACCTCACCGTTCTAAACGTGACCTATGGCACGTTACGCAGATCATTGTTGACAGTCAACATAAGCGTTCCGGAAGAGGTAAATGGTGAAGGCCGGAACAGTTCCCTCGACACCTAGGGACGCGTGAACCCGACTGGATGTCGTCGAGGGAGAGGATGCGTTCGACGCGCTCCACGGCGCCCTCGATCCCGAAACTCAGTCCAGGCTCGAGGACATCACCGACGAACTCGACCACCGGGACCACCGGGACCACCACTTCCATCTCTGACCCCCGCCAAGAATCACGAGAAGCGCGCGACGAGCCCCTATCTGAATTGCTAGAGACATCCGCAGAACAGCATCAAGTAGCCCCAGGTGGAGGATTTGCATGATCCTGCAGGGGTGTACAGGCTTGGTGTATGGGTGAGAAGGAGAGCGAGGCTCGTGCCGGCGGTAGTGCAGGAGGGCGTTCTCTGCTGGGCGTGTTGGTGTGGTTCGTCCTTGGAGGGGCGTGGTTGTGGACTGCGATCGTCAGCGACGGAATAGCCGGACCATCCTTCTTCCTTCACCTCAGCGGGGTGTGTCTATGCCTGGCTGCGGCTGCTCAATACTGGACGTCCTTTCGCAACCAAGGTCTGTAAGCAAGTCAGCGGCATCACCGGCCCTAGTAAAACCAAGCGGCATCTCGCGGGCAGCCTGCCAGGTCATGACGGCGTGGGCGTGCCCCGCGTCCTGGTCGACTGAATCCTCGTTGGCGTGAATGTGTTGGGCGTCCTACCTCACTGCGGTGTATGAAGCTCATCGACAATTGTGGTGCTGATGCGTTCGAAGTCCGCCATGTCCTGGTCGTCGCGGGTGAGGAAAGCCACGCGGGTGACAGACCGCTATCTGACGGGCCCGGATCCCGGCCCGCCACCACGACCATTGAGACCACCGCGACCGTTTTTCCGGTTGAGCTTCGCGACAGCGTCCGTGGCTTTCGTTTGGGCCCCAGTGATGTGTCGCGAGTACTTGCTGTGAGTCCGCTTGTTCACGAAGTCGCTAGCTTTCGCGACACCGTTGTTGACCTTGTCAGGGTTGCTGCTGATGAAGTCCAGTGCCTTGGACGCGAGTCGTCCCGCCTTACTTCGGCTGCCAAACAATCCCATAAGAAACTCCTTCTTCGTGAGGGGAAAGGCAGATGCCTTGTCCCGGGTTCTTCACTGTAGGCGCGGAAGATGAGGGAAGCGTGAGAACCGAGCCCGTCCTACAGGATCGTGCGAACAGTCATCTAACCCATCGCCAAGCCACGTTAGTCGGGAAGGTAGGGCTTGTAGGGGTCGAGGGTCCCATCGACGACGGGAACGAGCAGGTCGACGTCGCCGGCGTCGGTGGTGGCCGTCAAGGTGGTGCGGGCGCCCGGAGCATCGCCGGCCGTTCGCAAGAGGGTCTCAACGGTGTCGAGACCGACGGAACCCTGTGCTGGGACCATCACGGTGACGTCCTCGTCCTCGTCGCTGATCCTTACTTCCACGGGCTGATCCCCGTTGTTCTCGAAGGTACCCAGGAGCCTGGCCGGGCTGTCCTCCTCATCGGTGACCAGGAGGACACTGCGCAGGTCGAGCGCCCACGCTCTTGTCGTCACCGACTGCGGTGGAGTTCCAGTTGTCCTGCCCGCCTGTCGCGCAACCCGCTACCAGGGCCAAGCCAGTGGCGAGCAGTGAGCACATGCTCAACGCACGCAGCCGGTCCGCCCGTACCCTATGAAGCCTTGTATTGCTCGTATCAGTCACAGGTCCTCCTCCGGCGAGACAGGCCGGTAGTGCACTGCGGGCCGACCGTTTCTTCCACCGTACGGACCACTGAATGGCAGCGACGCCGCTGTTACTCGAACGCAACAGGATTCCCAGCACTTCATCAGCTCACCCCAGAAGGGGCGGTAGGCCGCGACCCAGCAAAGGATGCCAATTGGGGGCCATCTAAAGTCCTTCGGTGAATGCTTGTCGCTCTAACCGGTGATGGTGTCCGAAATGGGACAAGCCTCGCCGGTTCTGGAGGTCCGGTGGTCCCCACGCAGAGTGGCGAATACGAACGTATTCGCTACATGCGGCTGCGACACCGCGAACAGGCTCGTAGAAGCTCGCTTCGTGTAGCAATACTCAGTACCACAATCTATGTCTCACTTCTGCTCCTCGGTGATGAGTTCCGTTACATTGAAGGCATGGGATACCTCCTCGGATATGCGCGAGTGTCGACGACCGACCAGGACGCCGCGTTGCAGGTCGACGCGCTGACTGCTGCCGGCTGCTATCGAGTCTTCGTCGACACCATTTCGGGATCCTTCGATCAGAGGCCGGAGCTCACGAAGCTGTTGGATCAGCTCCGGCCCGGGGGACACGCTCGTCGTGTGGCGGCTCGACCGGCTCGGCCGCTCCATCCGCAACCTCATCGACCAGCTCACAGCGCTCCAGGACAAGGGCATTGGGTTCAAGTCACTTCAGGAAACGATCGACACAACCTCACCTGGCGGTCGGCTCGTCTTCCACGTCTTCGCCGCTCTCGCCGAGTTCGAACGTGACCTTATTAAGGAGCGCACGAACGCCGGTCTCGCGGCAGCCCGAGCTCGAGGCCGCACCGGAGGCCGCCCACCGCGACTCAGTCCTCAACAGGCCACGGCCGCGAGGCGAATGTATGAGCAGCAGGACATGACCGTCGAACAGATCGGTCAGGTCCTTGGAGTCAGCAGGACCACTATTTACCGAACGCTCAAGCGCGACCAGGCGGCTCCTGCAAAGGGGCGAAAGCCGAGATCGAAATCGCCGGCGGAATCAGCGGCCGAGGTCGAAGCACTCCAGGCCAGGCTCGCACCAGAGGTCTCTCGATGATCAGCACAACACGATGATTCGACTCATCCGTTGGTTGCTCACCTCGAGCATCCGGTACAGCTACCGGTTCGTCCGCGCCATCCTCCGGCTGCCTCTGCTGCTGCTGCCCATCCCGCCACGGGTCTGTAACCAGGTCGCCGGCGCCTTGGCGATCGCCTTCTGGTTTTTCCTGCTGCTCGTTCCGGTCGCCGTCTCCGACTCCCCGTGGTGGGCCGAGTGGTTGGTCATTGGCGCGGCTGCACTGGTCATCGTCGGCGTGGTGCGGATGGAGGGTCGCCGGCCGATCGTCCGCCGGCCAGCGAGGGTCCGATGACGTCATGGCGGGGTAGCCGCCGATGAGGACGCGCAGGGGAGAGGCTGACCGGTTCTGGGAGAAGGTCGTCAAGGGCCCGCGGCCGCATGACTGCTGGATCTGGACTGGCGCCGTGGCCGATGACGGCTACGGGCGGTTCTGGGTCACCAGGGACGGCGAGCAACGCGCCCTGCGGCCGCAACGCTACGCCTACGAACACCTCACCGGAAAGACCCTGCACCCCGGAATCGCGCTCATGCATGTGTGCGACGTGCCGCTATGCGTCCATGCGAGCACCGGGACAGAAACTCACCTGCTGCCCGGCACCCAGGCGTTGAACATGCTCGACCGGTCCCAAAAAGGGCCGGCACGCGAACGCCTCAACCTTCCGCTGGCGCGGCGTCGGCCGCGCCCAGTTCCGCGCCCGGTCCGTCGAGCTGCGCACAGCCCTCCTCGAACACGGATGGAACGAACCGATCATCCGGCCCCTGCTCACCGGCATCGACCCCGAAGCACCAACGCTCTTCTGACCCATATGAACGGGTTCGTTCTCATTGGAGCGGATGAAGTCCATCGTCTGGTTGAGCTTTTCCACGCCAAAAGCTCGCTGCATCTTCTCCGCCTTGCATTGCAATAAGTTCATCCGTTTTGGTCGCCAGAGCGGTCGCTGGATCCAAGCCGTCAACGTAGGCCTCCAGCGCCAGGTGCAATGCGCTGCCGCTCAAGAACTCGGCGTACTCACGAACAGATTGCACGACGTCGAAGCTTGCAGGGTTTCCATGAACCAATGCATTACGGACGCGGCGCCGACGAGCTTCCAGTACCTCTCCCTCGCGGGTGTAGTCCTCGATGAGGAGTGCGTAGCTTGCGTGATCACTAACGCTGGCGAACATGCGTTGTATCCAAGCACGTTCGTGCTCGAGGCGGCAGAGAGATAGAAAGTCTTCAGACCGATCGGCGATAAGTAGGACCCAGGGCTGCTCTGAACGATCAGACATCCACTTGCGGGTCAGCTCATTGAGCAAGTCCTGATTCCCGCTCAGACCGAGTAAGCACATGCCAACAGCTCGCCGAAGGTCAGTGAGCCATCGAGCGTGAGCCCACCGCTCACCGAGTAGCGCGAACAATTTGTTTGGATTCATCGCGGCATGGGCCGCCACGTGCTGCACTACGCGGTCCGAAAGCGGGATCACGCTGCTGATGTCCGCCTCCGACGGCTTCCGTAGCGCCATATCTCGACTGAACGGATGATCAGCGGCGGTCTGTACCTGAATCGCTGCAGCCAGAAATCGGGGCAAATCTTCGCGAGCGAGAGCCTCCGCAATCCGTGGGCCGTGCGCCGTGATGGCCTCAGCAGTCATGCTCGCTCCCCAGGTGTCATTAGCAAACCCTGTGCGGTCGCGGACAGCCTGATGTCCGGCAGTGCTGCTCCGTCCTGAGCGAAGCACTGCGTACTCCGCGAGTTGCGGGCGAATCCCTCCAGAACGGTGGATCGAGACACTGAGGATAATGTCGATCATCTCAATAGCACGTTCCAGTGCGTCGGCGCCCGTGGTCGTGCCAAGGTCAACGCGCACGATGGTGTCAACGTTGTCTTCCTCGTCCGCCCGCTCCGATATGCGAAAGATGTGACTGTGCTGTACCAGATTCCAAAGCTCTTCTTTGTCCGCGAAGTCGTACCTGTGTGGGGCTGGCTCAGCATTTGGGATTGCCCACTGGGCCTCGTAAAACGAGACTCGGCCAGCTGATAGCTGGATGTGCATGCGTCCCTTGTAACCCAACCAAACCACGGTGGGTTCAACATCGACTGGCGTCCCCACATAGACGCGCGCCTTCGAGACTCGTTCGTTGAAGGGAGTGCTGTTCTCGACCAAGGGGAAATCATCAGGATCACGCCCAAACGCGACGATTGAAACGAGGGCGCTAGCGGCTTGCTCCGCGGGCATGCCGCGTCGTTGTACTTGGTCAAAAAGGAGTTCGGCAATCGGGCGATACTCCCGTCGCACTAAGGTGCGGTCCTGAGAGGCCGCAACAAGATCGTCCCAGCTAGCGCGCACTGCATCATCTTCGAGGAGCGCATCCTGAAGGTCCTTCGCAGTGCTCTCTACAGCAGCCCATTCTGAGCGGGTACGAGTACCAGGGGGTTGCACAAGGACTGCATTCGGGCTCTCGGTCAGACGTTCAAAAGCTTTTTGGAATGACACGAGAGGAGCGGCAATGTGAGCCTTGAGTGACGGGCCCACTGCTCCAATGGACTCCGTCAGGTCAAGCTTCAATGAAGCTCGATTCGGGCGCGGCTTCCAGGCTTCGATGCCACTGGCCAGCTGGACCCATGCAGATATCTCACTCATAACGGTCGTTAAAGGAGGATTGGCGCTCAGCCCGCGTCGCCGGTCCAGTGACGAGACTAGAGATTTAGGCCAGTCCGGATCATCAGCTGACCAATGATCACTGACGTTGTACTCGATCATCATGAAAGCCTCCTTCTCGGGACTTCACCCGATGCCAATACATGTTCGTGTCTATCTTGAACTATGAAGTAGCGCGAGATATGGGCCTTCCAAGCCCTGGATGAACCGATCATCCGACCCCTGCTTCGCGGCATCGACCCCAAAGCACCGATGCTCTTCTGACCATGGAAGGGCACCCTCGGCCATCGCCGTGTCAGGGCTGTGTTCTACGCTTCGTAGTGGAGTCCTGTCCTGGGTGTCCGTCGTACCCGACCTACCGTCGTTGGAGCATCATGCCCGATCGCTCGATACCGCACCCTGCCGAGCTGGCCCACCGCGTCCGCCGTGCCTTCCGTGCCCGGGTTTCCGGCGATCCCACCGGGGCGCCGGAGTGGGTGCGCGATATCGCCCTGGTGGGGGAGGGACCGGGCTGGTTCGAGCCCGACGGCGTCGTCTGGCGGGTGCACGGCGACCTGTCCACCCTTGTCGGCGGGGTCGCGGCCCTCCTCGGGCAGGGCGCACACCCGCTGGCGATGGCCGGGGTGGCGCGGCATTCCTCCTACCGCACCGACCCGTGGGCCCGCCTCGCCGGGACAGCGCGCTGGCTCACCGTGAGCACCTTCGGCTCCGCGGAGCTCGCCGAGCGGGAGTCGGCGCGGGTTCGCGGCATGCACGGGCGGGTCCGCGGTACCACCGACGACGGCCGCGCCTACTCCGCCTCCGACCCCGCCCTGCTGCGCTGGGTTCACCTGGCCTTCACGGACGCCTTCCTCGGGGCCCAGGAGGCCGTCGGCCACGACCTGGCCCCGCGGTTCGGCCGTGACTGGGCCGACACCTACATCGCTGACTGGTCCCGCAGCGCCCGTGCCCTCGGGGCCGAGGACCTGCCAGCCAGTCGCCGGGAGCTTGCCGAGGCCCTGCGCGCGGTGGGGCCCGACCTCGAACCCGTCCCCGCCGAACTCCTCGCCTTCCTCTCCGCCCCGGGCGGGTTGAACCGGGCCGAGCGGATCTTCTACAACGGCCTTGCCAGCGCCGGGGCGCTGGTGCTCTCCCCGTCCGTGGCACCCCTCGCCGGGGTGTCCGGCCGTGGCGACCGCTCGCCCGTAGCCCGCCTCCGCTTGCAGCGCACCCGCCTGCAGTTGCGGACCTTTCAGCTGGCCCTCGGGCCGCATAGCCCTTCTGAGGACGCGGCGCGCTACCGGATCGGCCTCGCCGGCCCCCCGGACTGGCTCGACTGAGCCTCGGCCGTGCCCAGGTCCGAGCCAAGTACCTTCAGCTGCCCACAGCTCTCCTCGATCACAGATGGAACAAACAGACCATCCAGTCCCGCTCCCCGGTGTTGTCCCTGACGCGTCAACCTTCTTCTGAATGAGGGTTAACCGGGCATGATGCCAAGAGTGGACTCAATGGCCGACAGCAGGACGCCACCCAAAGCTCCTGCGCCGGCGTCCTGAATTAGCTCGCCTAATCTGATCAGCAGCTTCCGTGCCCGGGAAGCGTCTGGTTGAGGAGCCTCCGCAACCGCTTGCAGCTCGATAATCACCTGTCGTGCTTCCGGCGCGTTGGCACCCTGCGCACTCAACCATGCTGGAGCTACCTCCACTACGTCTGAGAGTTTGCGGACCCATGGTTGTGAGGCGCCTAGATTCTGCTGAGTATTTGAGCTACGAACAGCAAAGTTCGACGGCGCATTGATGTAGTAGTTGTCTCCGCCCGATGTTGACTGTTCCTGTGGTGGATCGTTGTCGATCATCTGACGGCCCTTCTCCGTGAGCACTGCACGCTGAGGACTCCGATAGCCACCCGCCATGTCGCCTTCAATCAAGCCCCTCTCGAGGAGCTCTCCACCAGCTGTATCCACTTCCTCTGCAGTGTATGAATCACCGAAATAGTGGTTCTCGGTTTCCGCAAAGTCGGCTGGCATTGGGTCGGGAACTTGCTCGTCATACTGCTGCTCGTACAGCCACGCCAATAGCTCGTCGCGAAGAACTTTCCTTCTCGTGCGCTTGTTAGCAATCTGCTCCGCAACCTCCCTGGCCGCGTCAATGCCTTCCTGGCGCATCCACACTTCACTCCCACCGCTGAGAGCGTGTTCTAGCGGCTGCAGCCACCCGTAGTTGTTGCTCATGATCAAAAAGTCACCCTCGAGTGATGACGGATCCTCGCCCAGTTTCACCAGCTCGGCGGCAACCTGATCAGTAGTAACAGCTATCGACGTCGGATGCTCTGAAGCACGCGAGATGGCCAACGCGGTTAGTAGGCGCCGGCGTTCTGTTGCGGAGGCTTTCAAGAGGTCTGTATGCATGATTTCAAGCTACCGCCCGTGACAGACAACCGCTGAACTCGAAAGCGACGCTCCTTCGCAAACTTCCCGGGGTTCCGCTGGCGCTCCGACCAGGCAAAGGTCCTGCGCTTCGCTTCGGCCTGATGAGGGTCGGGCGCTCCTTCGTCGCACCCGACCCTGACGTGTCTACGACGTTTTTGCTGCTGTCCTTCGGATTATGCGTCCCCGCTCCACCGCGTCAATCGGCTGCGCCGACGCCGGGCCCACCAAATGCGTCCGGCGCTCCTGCGTCGCTTATTTCCTCCCTTATTTGCCGGGCCCTCCGCCCTTCGGGTTGGACACGGCTCCGTCGGGGACGAGCGAGCGAGCTCGCCAGCAGGCAAAAACAACGGGGGGAAGGGTCCACTGCTGGTCACCAAGGGGCCCGACACCACTACTGCAACCAAGGAGCAACACTGTGAACACCGATACCGCAGTTCTGGTCAGCACCACCACGAAGGACACCGAGGAAACCGTCAACGCCCCGGTCCTGCCCGTGGATGACCGCACCGGCGACGGGTACGACTGGCTCGACACCCTCACCGGCAGTCCGTGGAAGGTCATGGGCGCGTGGGGGACCGACGGATGGGACGCCGGATCCTGGCCCTACGTCTTCTTCGCCACCGCCACCCACCACGACGAGACGGGCACCCTGTACGGGTACGGGACTTACATCGAGGGTGACACCTACACGCACTGGTACCGCGCTGAGGACGCCTGCCACAAGGCGATCACCGCCGAGGTTTTCTGGTACTGGAAGCACGGACAAGCTGACCGGCCGGCTCACCTGCCCGCCACGGCCGAGGAGCTGGACGACGAGTTGACCAAGCCCTACGGATGCATCCACCGGTGCTAGAAGTCGCTGACCACAGCCGCACCCCGCCCACCGGGCGGGGTGCGGCCCAGCCCTTCTGCCCGGCCGGGATCACCGACGCCAACGGCATGCATCAGACCCCGGAAGATACACAATAGCGCGAAAAGTGCTGTTTATTCAGATGAATAAACGATAAAATTAGTACCAGCAGCACAAGCAGTCGACTCTCACTAATACCGATACGTAACCAAGGACTGAGCGCCATGACCATCACCATCTACGAGAAGCCATCGGGCTGTTTCGGATGCAAGAAGACGAAGGAACTGTTCGACGCCGCTGGCGTCCAGTTCACCACCGTGGACATCACCACCAACGACCAGGCGCTGGCCTACATCACCGACGAGCTCGGCTACAGCCAGGCACCGGTCGTCGTGTACGAAAAGGACGGCAGCGAGGACCACTGGTCCGGCCTGAACCCCAGCAAGATCAGCCAGGTCATTGCCCTCGACTCCACGCAGTAATGACCCGCGTGCACATGCGGGAGTACCGGACTCTGTAAGTACGTGAGTACGGAGACACAGAAGCACTGAAATCAACGACACCACCAGCATCCATAGATAAGGCAGTTGAGCATCATGGCCGGAGAAACCATCATCACCGTCATCGGCAACCTCACCGCGGATCCCGAACTCCGCTTCACCCCCAGCGGGTCAGCGGTCGCCAACTTCACCATCGCCTCCACCCCGCGCACGTTCGACCGGCAGAGCAACGACTGGAAGGACGGCGAAACCCTATTCATGCGCTGCAATGTCTGGCGCGAATCGGCCGAGAACGTCGCCGAGACACTGACCAAGGGAACCCGCGTCATCGCCCAGGGCCGGTTGAAGTCCCGCAGCTACGACACCAAGGAAGGCGAGAAGCGCACCGTCATGGAACTCGAGGTCGACGAGGTCGGACCGAGCCTGCGCTACGCCTCCGCGAAAGTCACCCGCACCCAGCGGGCCAGCTCCGGTAACGGCCAGGGTGGGGGAGCGCAGCACGGCGGACACAGCAACCAGGGCAATGCCGCGTGGCAGCAGCAGCCGGCCGATGATCCGTGGGGAGCCCCCGCAGCAACAGGTGCCGGCGGGTGGGGCAACGGCCCCGAGAGCGAACCGCCGTTCTAAGCGTGTGACGGGGTGGCCGGTCGAGTCCGGCCACCCCGCATCCTGCACCTCGGCACCATCAGGCGTCAGTGGCCAGCCCTACGGTGGCCGCCAATACACCGATCAGAACCATTGACCGAGTACGTTCGATGCATCAGAGCGAAAGGATCACCATGTCAGACGAGGAAACGTCTATGACGGATGACGAAACACCTGTGATTGTAGAGGCCGCTGACACGATCTATGAGGAGCTGCGCATCCTCTGCCATGAGAGCTTGCCCGGCAGGTCCATTCCGGCCCCGGTCGCTTACAGGGTGCTGGGGAACCTCAAAGGCGTCGAGTACATGCTGCCGCAGGCGCTCAACCAGCTCGCCGCCGGCCTCGGGAAGTCTCTGGACACCCACGACGTCTACGAGGACGACGGCCGGGACCCGGTCCAGTCGATCGCCACAGCGACCGATCACCTGACCCGTGCCGCTGCCCTCGCCAAGCAGCTCGGAGCCGAACTGGCACAGGCACAGAACGCCATCAACCGGCAGGGCTACCGGTGAACTAGGGGAGCACGCATGAAGTCCTGCCCAGGGCACACGGTAGATGGACTACGACGGACACCTGAGGACAGGGCTCCACAACGAAGCGTAGAACGTAGCGCTGACAGGTTCCCTGACACACTGGACGGATGCCCGCGAATCGACCAGCAAGTGACCAGGTGGCCGAGTGCGCCGAATGCGGACGAACCTCCCCACTGGCGCTCACGGGGGATGGGACGCCGAAGGGCTGGGACTACATCGCCGATGAGCAGATCATCCTCTGCCCGGCACACCGGAACCGGCTGCCGGAGGGCTGGCAGGACATCATCAGGATCTACAAGTGGGGCGAGCTAGGCGAACAGGGCAGCGGCATCAACCGCCATCACGGCCAGGAGCATCCGACAACGAGGAGTAGCAGGTGAGTAAGCGCAAGCCGGCGTCTTTCACGCCGTACTTCACACAGACCGACGCGGACCAGGTGCGGGCTGCGTTCCTCGCCGCAGGGCAGGCCGAGGGGTACCGGTCTGTGACAGACTTGATCGAAGCAGCTGTGATGCGCGAGGTGAAGCGCCTGCAGCGCAAGCACAACCAGGGCAGGAAGTGGGAACCGGTAGCACCGGGGGCCCTCCGGCCAGGCCGACGGACTCTCGAGGAAGAGAAGAACCGGGCCCACTAGATTTCCTTGTTGCAGGGAAACGCAAGAAAACGGGAGTGGTAGCTGGTGGTGCAGCTGCCACTCCCACCTCTTTAACCACCCCGGGCCGGCGGGTGTTGGTCCCTCTGGTTTGCAGGCTTCCCCAGGATTGTCGCTGGCGCTCCAACCAGGGAAACGGTCCTCTCGCTTCGCTCCGGCCTGTTCCGGCCAGGCTGCTCCTTCGTCGCATCCCGTCCGGGTCTTTTTGCTGCTGTCCTGCGGATTATGCGTCCCCGCTCCACCGCGTCAATCGGCTGCGCCGACGCCGGG
Organism: Arthrobacter sp. MN05-02; assembly: GCA_004001285.1. Taxonomy (NCBI): domain Bacteria; kingdom Bacillati; phylum Actinomycetota; class Actinomycetes; order Micrococcales; family Micrococcaceae; genus Arthrobacter; species Arthrobacter sp. MN05-02. The sequence continues at coordinate 102,585 of AP018698.1, read as the reverse complement.
CCCACCAAATGCGTCCGGCGCTCCTGCGTCGCTTATTTCCTCCCTTATTTGCCGGGCCCTCCGCCCTTCGGGTTGGACACGGCTCCGTCGGGGACGAGCGAGCGAGCTCGACAGCAGGCAAAAAACAACGGGGGAAGGGTCCACTGCTGGTCACCAAGGGGCCCGACACCACTACTGCAACCAAGGAGCAACACCATGAACGAGAACACCCAGCACAACCACCAGCTGACCGCCACGACGGCCGCTGACCTGCTCGCATTCGTCCCCAGCGCACTCGGCTTCCAGCCGCGCGAATCCTTCGCCTTCGTCACCATGCGCGGCAACACCACCGGCGCCACCCTGAGGCTCGACGCCCCCGCCGACCTGACCCGCCCGGCAGACTTCGCGCAGGGCGTCATGCACTACCTGCTCGCGGACACCGCCGCCGACGGCGTCCTGCTGTTCATCTACACGAACGAGGTAGCCGAAGCCGCCCAGTCGGGTGAGAACCCCGACGCCAAGCCCTACATGGCCTACGCGCAGGCCATCGAGGCCGAGCTGGAGCACGTCGGCATGAGCATCCGCAACGGATGGCTTGTCACCGACAGGGGATGGACGCCCTACTTCTGCGAAGAGAGCGGGTGCTGTGAGCTCAACCCCACCGACGAGATCCGCGACAGCGCCATGAACGCCGAGCTGGTCTATCGCGGCTACAGCACGCAGGAACACCCCGCGAACATGACCGCCGACCCCGCGTTCATCGGCAGCGACGATGCACACAACACGATCTCCGACGCCGCTTACTGGGTGGATCGGCTCGGAGCACCCGCCGCGCTGGACTTCGGACACCACGCAATGTGCGCCGCCCGCGCACTCTGGAATGAGGCCATCGGCGAGGACACCACCGAGCAGGCGGCCTGTGAGCTGACCGGCTACCTGCTGATCAAGACCATCCGGGACCGGATCATGGCCGACGCCATCAGCGGCGCCGACGACGAAACCACCTACCAGCAGGTCATGACCGGCAGGTACGAGGGACAGCTCGACTGGTCCCGCGTGGAAGCGACCGAGGAGCTGCTAGTCAAGGTCCTCGCGTACACGCCCCTCGAGGACCGCGCCCCGCTGTTCTGCTTCCTCGGCTGGCTACGCTGGTACCGCGGATCGTCCTCTGTCGCCGCCGCCTACTTCGACAAGGCCATCGAGACCGACTCCCAGCACCGACTCTCACGGCTGATGCGGGAAATGGTCGGCCGCGGAATCCTCCCGCTGGCCGCGCAAAACGAACGCACCGCGTACCACCAGCGCGATCACCACTAACAGGCAAGCCTGGTAACGGGACCAGCTAGACCCACAGGCCGAGGGCCGGACACTCACCCCCACGGGAGTCCGGCCCTCTTGTCGTACCCAGCCACCCAGGTCAGGAGCCCCCAGCGTTTCCTTGGGTGTATGGCGGCGGCCTCCGTCGCACGCACTGAGGAGAATAGGCCACGGCAGGGGAGGGGATTCCTGACTTGGCCGCTAGCTGACGGCCAGCAGTAGCTGGTTCGGTCCACGGGGAGATCTGTCGGTGTTTCGTCTCCTGCCGCTTACCGTGGGCGACCGGGCCGGACGGGGTTGTGACTTGATAGGAACGTGCGCCTTCGCTGTTCAGTGCTTTGTCCGCCCGGCCCGGTCAACCGTGGTCGCCCTTCGCTCATGAGTAACCGTTAGGAGCAGGAATGACGACAACAGCAACCACAGCAGCGATGGAACAGTCAGTCAGGACAATTACCGTCGGCGTAGACACCCACTCGAAGGTGCACCACGCCGCAGTGCTCGATGAGCGCGGGGTGATGCTCGGGGCGCGGCGCTTCACTACAGACGCCCGGGGCTATCAGGAGTTGCTGGACTGGGCGGCAAGCTTTGGGATCATCAACGCCGTCGGCGTTGAATGCACTGGGTCCTATGGTGCCGGCCTCACCCGCCACCTTCTGGTGGCCGGAGTCGACGTCGTAGAGGTCAACCGCGGCCACGCCCTCGTACGTAGCCGGTCCGGTAAGAGCGACGCAATCGATGCCGAGGCTGCAGCCCGGAAAGTTATGTCAGGGGAGTGCTCATCCCCTGCGAAAGACACCTCCGGCGCGGTGGAAGCCATCCGAAATCTGCACCTCGTGCGGGATTCTGCCGTGAAGTCTAGGACAGCCGCACTAGTCCAGCTGCGCGATGTCCTTATAACAGCGCCGGAGGAACTGCGTCACCGGCTGACAGCTAGAACCCTGCAGGCCAAGGCCATGCAGGCGAAGTCGCTTCGCCCGGATATGGCGCGGTTACACGAGCCGGAGCAGGCGGTGAAGTACGCACTGAGGGACCTCGGCCGCCGGATCTTCGACCTGACGGCCGAGATCAACGCGACGGACAAGCACCTCACCAGACTCGCGAATGACGTCGCACCGACGCTCATGGCGCTGCCTCAGGTGGGTCCAGTGAGCGCCGCCCAGCTGCTGGTAACAGCTGGTCAGAACATCGAACGGTTCCCTAGCGAAGCAGCATTCGCCAGGCTCTGCGGCGTCGCACCAATCCCGGTGGCATCAGGGAAAACGAGCCGTATGCGTCTGCATCGTGGCGGCAACAGACAAGCCAACAAGATCATCTACCTCATCGTTATTTGCCGGCTCCGTTACGACGTTCGATCTCAGGCTTACCGTGACCGGAAAAAGGCGCTTGGCCATTCCACCGCCGATGCCATTCGGAGCCTCAAGCGCTACGTTGCACGCGAGCTGTATCACGCACTTAGGAAGGACCTAGAACCCAAGAAGTTCGTACCAATTAGTCCCGACATCTAAAGAATCAGTGTGTTCGGCGGGGCAGTGCTTGAGGATGTCATGACTTCATAGCAGGGGTATGGGATTCGAGGACTGCGGTAGCGATGACCAGGTCCTGCCATGACATGCCGACGCTCTTGAAAACCACTGGTCTGTCCTCGGGAATCGTCGTGGAGTGGTCGATGACACCCTTCATGGGGATGAGGTTCTCTACGTGAAGGGCGCCTTCGGCGTGGGCGAGAATGATGTCGCCTGCTTCTCGGAGCGCGGTGTCGATGTCCTCGACGATGACGGTGGCCTTGGCGAGCAGGGCGCTGTCCAGTTCCCGGGCGTCGGGCTGGTGGGATCCGACGGCGATCACGATTGTCTGGGCGGAGATCGCGTCTGCCGGGAAGAGGGGCGTGCGGGCGCTGGTCGCGCAAATCACCACGTGCGCAGAGCTTAACGCCGTGTTGGCTGCAGGCGTGTCGGCTCTGACGACCTGACCGTATGGGTGTGCGGCGGTAGCTGTGGCGGGGGTGCGCACGATGAACGTGACTGACGCGAGAGGTTCCTTGGTTACTGCGGCAAGGGTGCGGACGTGCCCGATTGCTTGAGGGCCGGCACCGAATACGACAACTCGCAAAGCTCGGGTGAAGCGCTGAAGGGCCGGACGGATTGCGGCGATGGACACAGCGGGCGTGCGCAGTGTTGTCAGCGCGGTTCCATCTAGTAGGGCTTGCAGGGTGAGGGTTGCGGCATTGAACGCGAGGTAAACGGCCTGAATGCGCGGCTGGCCGATGGCAGGGTTGTCCGGTGCGACGGTGGCTACTTTCACGCCGACATGGTCACCGACTTCGGAGGGCATCAGGAGGAAATGTCCCTTTCGCGTGGCAGCTGATGTTCGTGCGGTATCGGCTGCGGGGTCATACCCGTGGGTGAGGGCTGCGGTTATGGCGTCCACTGCTGCAGCTGGCGCCAGGGCCGCGGTGACGGCATTCTCGTCCAGATAGCGGAGGGTTGTCATCGCAGCACGAATCCTGGAACGAGGGTGTCGTGCGGGTCGACCTCGAAGCTTGAAGTACCGACGCGGTGCGCGGTTCCGGTCACGACGGGTATGACAGCGTCCCTGCCGTGCTCGGTGGTGCGGGTGCGTGCGAGGGCGGTGAAACGGGATCCGACGATCGAGTCATGGACCAGGGTCTGACCGTTGGTGAGTCGGCCCGTAGCGGTTAGTACTGCGACGCGTGCTGCCGAACCTGATCCGCAAGGAGACCGGTCGACCTGCCCGTCGGCGAAAATCGTCACGTTGCGTTGGTGCAGTTCTCCGGTAGGAAGGGTGCCCAGATCCTCGAAGATGATGGTCCCGTAGACGCCGCTGAGTCGGGGGTCCGTCGGGTGTTCGATGCGGGGATCAGTAGCCAGGGCCGCTTTGATCTCGCGACCGAGGCTGATGAGATCGGTCAGGTTCTTCGGGGTGACCTGTAGGCCGAGGGACGCTGCGTCGACGCAGGCATAAAGGGCTCCGCCCCATCCCAGGTCTACTAAAGTTTCTCCGCGGCTGGTCGATAGTGGCAGACCGGCGGCGACTAGGGAGCTTGGTACGTTCACGAAGTCGACCTCCGTCACGCGACCATCGGTGGTTGTGTGTACGCGGGCTGTGACCCTGCCTGAAGGAACATCAATGACAACATCTGTTAACCCGCTGGGATCGACGGCCACCAGGCCCGAAGCGACGGCCCACACGCCCAGTGCGATGGTGCCGTGCCCGCAGGCGGTCGAGAAGCCATCTTTGTGCCAGAACAGAACACCGAAATGTGCGCCGGCGTCATCGGGCGCGGTAATGAAGCCCCCATACATGTCCGCGTGGCCGCGTGGCTCGAAACACAGCAGCCGACGCAGGCCGTCGATGTCCGAGTCCATGATTGCGTTCGCGCGCCGTTCAGCGACAGTCCGACCGGGGATCGCTACCGGAGGAGCTGGCACGATACGGAACGGCTCACCGGCGGTATGATAGTCGACCGTCTCCACGACAGGATGAATCGATGACGGGCGGCCGATAGTTGGCTGAGTATCAGGGGCCATGACGTGGTCAATCCGTTCTCTTCAAGCGGGGGACATAAGGGAAGGGCAGCGCAATGAAATGACGGGTGCACTCTAGGTTGTCGCGTCGAGCGTCGGCTGGCGTTCACGCACCCGGAGACGGTTCGCAGGCTGCTCCGCGTTGGTTGGGGCGAAGGCGAGGATCAGCAGCGCTCCGCCGATGATGCCCAGGCCGATCCAGCCTGCGGCGGCGAGCCGTTCCCCGACGATGACGACGGCGAGGATCGCCGCGATCGCCGGTTCCGTGAGGGTCACGGTGGTGGCGGTACTCGCGGAGATGCGGGTGAGGCCGAACCCGAACAGCAGGTAGCCGAGGAACATCGGCACCAGTGCCATGTAGGCGGCTACCAGGAACGCCTCCGTGGTGGCGATGAGCGGGGCGCCGGTGATGAGGAGGACCGGCATCAGCAGGAGCCCTCCCCCGCCGAAGACGGCACCCATCGAGGCGGCCCGGCTGATCCGGCGGGTCATGAGGCGATGGACCGCCCACGAGTAGGTGGCGTAGGTGCCGCCTGCGACCAGGCCCAGTCCCGTGCCGATGACGGTTCCGGCGGCGTCCCGGCCGGGCCCTGCATCTTCGACAGGCACAGCAGCGCGCTGCCCAGGACGCCGAGTCCCGCGGCCAGCATCCACCACCGGCTCAGCGGGTGTCGGTCGATGAGCCGCTCGAGGACTCCGGAGGCCAGGGGCGCGGAGGCCAGGGACACCACCGAGCCGACGGCGACGCCGGCGTAGTGCATGGAGCTGTAGAACGCGAGGGGATAGATCCCGACCGCCACCGCGCCCAGGAGGACTGTTGACAGGTTCGCGCGCAGCGCCGGGCCTGCGGCCCTCAGCGCGGGGAGGGCGATGAGGGCCTGCAACAGGCCGCCGACACCCAGGGCGGCCGCACCGATCGCCAGCGGGCCGGCGCCCGGGGCGAAGGTCGCGGCGGTTCCCGTCGTCCCCCAGAGCAGGGACGTGACACTGACCGCACCGAGGCCGACGAGGCGGTGCCGGTTCACAGGGAACCGACCAGTTCACGGCCGATGGCCTTGGCGCGCTCGAGTCGGTCGGGCTGGCCTTCGAGGCCCGCCCGGCTCATCGCCCCTTCGAGCAGAAACGTCAGATGCTCCGCTGTTTCCTCGGCCTCGGACTGGGACACGATCCCGGCAAGGTGCCCGACCAGGATCGACTCAACCTGCTCCTTATGGCGGCGCACCGCATCCCTGCCAGGGGCTCCCACGGGAAGCTCCGCGGCCGCATTTAGCAGCCCACACCCTCGGAAGCCATGCAGATAGGCGACCGACGCGTGATCGATGTAGGCGTCAAACACCGCCATCACCCCGTCCACGGGCGAGGTAGCATTCGCAGCCCGATGACGGTACAGCTCCAACCACTCCTCGTGGCGGGCATCGATATACGCCAACACAAGCTCCTCTTTCGAGGAAAAGTTGTTGTACAGGCTCATCTTCGCCACCCCCGCCTCCGCCGTGATCGCGTCAATACCCGTCGCTGCCATACCATCGGCGTAAAACAACCGCGACGCCGCACCTAGCAACCGCTCCCGCGCCGATCCCACACCACTTCGCATTGCGACCTTTCTTGGACTAGGTAGACCAGTCTACCTAGCCCAAGAAGGGAGCAACAATAGTTGATTGCACTTGATGAACGAGGTGTATCTATGTGGCGCGAAGAAGTCGGTGTCCCCTGAAGCCTCGAGGTGCGTTCTCATGTTGCTTTGAATGCAGGCTTGTCTATAGGAACATCTCCCCCGGCCGCCGCCATACACGCTGGCGCGACCACCAGGACCAGCCCCGAGCTGCACGTACCGCGCAGGACCACCAGGCGACAAGCAGGGGACAGCGCCCCGAGAACTGGCAGGTGAAGTGACAGGGCCGGCACGTACAGTGACACCAATTCATCAACCAGGAAGAGACGATCATGGGACCCGTGGACTACATCGAGCACCCCGACCTGCCCGTTGCTCTGAGCCCTGACCTCAGAGAGAACCTGCAGCTGCACCTGCCCGAGCTGCAGGCGCCCACGCTCGAGAACCTCCTCGAGGACCGGCTCGAGGCTGACAGCACGTTGACGAGCGGAACGAGCGGCTTCGGGCCCGTCGACGTCGCCGAAGCGTCCGACGAGGCACGCCGCTTCTTCGAGGACTAACCCGCCACAGTGACACCAAAGACACCACGGACGCCGCAGCCACTGGGGACCCCATCCCTGGCGCAGTGCTGCATCTGCCGCGCCACCACGAAACTCCTCGACGAGGGCCGCCCCCTACCCGAGGGCTGGCTGTACCGGATGATCACCGTCGACGCCGGCCGCTACTACTGCCCCGACCACGCCTATAAGGCCTGACCGAAGATCGGAGCTGCGTGCACGATCTAGTCCTGCCTTACTTCTTCGATCGCGGACCCTTTGCTTTATCCACGCGGTCCATCACCACTGCCCACACCACGATCAAGGCGATCGACGCCAGGGCAATCCCAGTAATGATCAGCACGAAAGTGTCAGGTAATGCGCTCGTATTCAATCGCGTGGGAACCATCGAACGATTCAAGCCCGAAACATCGGAAGCCACAAGAATAGTGCTGGCGCTTGTGGGTGCCCGGCGGTTCTAGTGCTTCCCAGGATTGTCGCTGGCGCTCCAACCAGGGCAATGGTCCTCTCGCTTCGCTCCGGCCTGTTCGGCCAGGCTGCTCCTTCGTCGCATCCCGTCCATATGTTTTTTGCTGCTGTCCTGCGGATTATGCGCCCCCGCTCCACACCGTCAATCGCTGACGCGACGTAGCCGGCCAAAAACCTCTGCGGCGCTCCTGCGTCGCTTATTTCCTTCGAGGTTTCCTAGCCGGCCCCGCCCTGCGGGTTGACGGTGCTCCGTCGGGGACGAGCGAGCGAGCTCGCCAGCAGGCAAAAACAACGGGGGGAAGGGTCCACTGCTGGTCACCAAGGGCCCCGACCTCACCACTGCAACCAAGGAGCACAACCCCATGAACGCTCAGCTGACTACTCAGCCGACCTCCGCCCCGACGCTGGAAATGATCGACCCGCGCACGCTCACCGTCGACGTGAACGTGCGCAAGGACGCCGCCCTGACGCCCCAGTTCGTCGCGAGCATCAAGGAGCACGGCGTGATCGAACCCGTGATCGCGCACCGCCGGGACAACGGCGACGAAACCACCACCGTGCATGTCCTGATGGGACAGCGCCGCACCTGCGGCGCGGTCGAAGCCGAGACACCCCTGATCCCGGTCATGGTCGTCGCTGGCCCCGAGGAAGCCGAGCGGATCACCACGCAGGTCGTGGAAAACGTTCAACGGTCCGCGTTGACCGACGCGGACGAAGCCGACGCTTTCCACCAGCTGTCCCTGCTCGGCGTGAGCGCGGCGCAGATCGCGAAGAAGACCGGACGCGCCAAAACCACCGTTGAGGGAGCGTTGAAGGCCAAGAAGAGCGCCGCAGGTGAGGCCGCATTGTCCAAGGGCCGCACCATCGAGGAAGCTCTCGTGCTGGCTGAGTTCGAGGGCGACGAGGACGCCACCGAGGAACTGGAATCGGTCATCGCGGACGAGCCGGACATGCTCGCGCACGTCGCCCAGCAGATGCGCGACAAGCGCGCACGCGAGGAAGCCCGCGCCGCACTGGTGGCCGAACTGGAAGCCGCCGGGACCGTCGTCGTTAAAGATGTGAGCTACGGCTACTACCCGACGGACGAGAACGTGGTCGTCACCGGTCTGCTTCGAGCCGACGGAGAGCGAGCCACGGACGAGGACGCGAACGCCTTCTGCATCGCCAACAACTACCACGGCGAGTACAGCACCATCCCGGTCGTCACCGGATGGAAGGAACTGGGTTTCACGCTCCGGCACGCCACGAGCACAGCGGCCCCGAAGGGACCAATGAACGATGAGCAGAAGGCCGAGCGAAAGACTCTGATCGCCAACAACAAGGCCATGGAATCGGCGACGGTCGTCCGGCGCGATTTCGTTCGGTCCCTGCTGGCGAAGAAGCAGGCACCGAAGGGCTGGCAGTACTTCACCGTCCACGCCCTGACCCACCACTCTCAGGTCGCCAGCGGCTACGAGTCAGCCGTGGCTGCTGACATGGCCGGAGCGAAGATCGAGGGCAAGGAATCGTGGGGATGGAACCCGCTCCGCGACCACGTCGCGAAGACCACCACCCGCCCCGAGGTGCCCCTGATCGCGCTGGTCTGCGCTGGATTTGAGAAGACGATCACCAAGGACTCGTGGCGCTCACCGAGCGCAAGCCACCTGACCTACCTCACCCAGTTGGTCACGTGGGGGTACACGCCGAGCGAGGTCGAGCAGATCATCCTCGACAGCGCGAACCAGACCACCGAACCCGGCGAGGATATCGAAGACACGAAGGGCACCGAGGACACCGAGCGCGGCGAGACGTTCGAGGAAGTCCACGCCGACGAAGAGGAGATGATCGCGGAAGAGTACGCCGCCGAGTAGCACGGGCACCGGTGGTGCAGGGAGCAATAGCCCTGCACCACCAGCCCCTTCCCGGGCCGAACAACGCAGTGCAAGGGAGGGGAGCTGGTCGGCTCGCCGCTGGTGGGCGGGGCGGTTCGCCGCCGCTACGGGAACCTCGAGCTGTGGTCGCCGGCGACGAACCGCCGTCCTCGCACTCACGCTCACTCCGGTTCCGGTGCCGCGCACCAGGTACGCACGCACCGGCCGCGCTGCACACCGACACGACCAGGTGCAAGAGCCACGCAGCTGCGTTGCCAACAGAAGAGGGGACAGACGGCAGCCTGTCCCCTCACATCGTGCTGCCTGCTAAAGCGTCACCCGTCAGGCGGCCTTCGTTTCGGCGGCAACCTGCTCCGCGACGTCGTCCGCTGTCTCCGCCAGCGTCGGCTCGGTCCGCGCCTCGCCGGACGATGAACTGGTGCCGGCACCGTCCAATACCCGCTTCATCTCGGCGGTACTGAGCCCGAGCCGGGCCGCTACCGCCGCCCTGCTCTCGCCGGTGTCGAGCATCTGCTGCACCTTCGCGCCGGCTTCCTTCGCGGCCGCCTCGGCGTCCTGCTCGGCTTTCGCCAGGATCGCATCGGCCCGCTCCCGCGCCTCGGCGCGGATCTGCTCGGCCTGCTGCTCCTGCTCGAAGAACTCCGCCGCCAGGTCGATCAACCGCTCGTGCCGCTCGGTCAGTTCCTGGGCTTTCGCCCGCGCCTTTTCCCGTGCCGCGACCTGGTGCGCTGACTTCCTCGGTGCTGCCATGATGACTCGTCCCCTTCACTCATCCTGCGTTCAAAACCTGTACCTGATGCTGTCCCGGCCGCGATTTGCGATCCGACGCACTTTCCCTGCCAAACCTAACGGTCAGCGCCCACCGACCAGGGGGCGAACCCAACCGACCACCGACCGATCCTCGACCATGCCCGACGTCACCGCCGGCGCCCACGGGCTGCCGATGCGGACCTTGCTGGCACTCGGGCTGGATGTGACGGACGTTGCCCACACGTGGATAGCTCCGAGATAACCGTTGCGTCTCTGCGCTGCCCACCTGGTGGATAACGTCCGTCAGCGGTTCCACACAATCGAACGACCCGTGGATAACGAAAACCGTGTTACTCACCGCCCATTCTCATGTGCACAACCGCATCGAGAATTCGATGGACCAATCGTACTGGTCTCCACGGTGCTCCCATCGCGTTTCCTCCTCCGTCGTCACCCAGCGATTTCACACCCCTCCAACCAGCACAATCTGTCACACCTCTTGCATCCCAATGAGTGAGGTCGACCGTACGCCAATTCTGCGCGAGAATGGGCCCGTGATGACCGTCCATAAGCTCAGTGCTGGGGACGGCTACGCCTACTACACCTCCGAGGTAGCCAGCGGCGACGAGCTGCGCGCAGGCGACCGGGAGCTGGGGGACTATTACACCGTCGACGGCATGCCTCCAGGCCAGTGGGTCGGGCACTCGGAGCAGCTGCTGGGGGTCTCCGGTGAGGTCACCGAAGCGCAGATGAAAGCACTGTTCGGTGAGGGCCTGCACCCGGAGGCGGCGAGCATCCTTGCCGCCGGCGGTACGGCTGAGCAGATCAAGCTGGGTCAGAAGTACCACCAGTACGGAGCCGCCAATACAGAAATGACCCGCCGGATCGACGATGAAGTGGCCCGGTTCCGGCGCACCAGCGGTGCCGCCTGGAGCGGCCCTGAGAACGCCGAGAAGGCGCTGCCGACAGAGGTTATGCACGAGATCCGGTTCCGCGTCGGCGGCGAGTTGTTCCGGGAGTCTCACGGCCGGAACGCCCGCAGCAACGAAGAACTCGCCCGCTACGTCACCGCGCAAACGACGCCGTCGAAGCAGACCGTCGCAGGGTATGACCTGGTGTTCTCGCCCGCCAAATCGGTCTCCCTCCTGTGGGCGCTCGGCGGAGATGAAGCACGGAAAGCAGTCGAGGCTGCACACAACGAAGCGATCAAAGAGACAATCACCTTCCTCGAGAAAAATGCCCTCTACACCCGCCGCGGAAAGAACGGTGTCCGTCAGATCGACGTCGACGGTGGCGTGGTCGCTACCCAGTTCCGGCACTACGATTCCCGCGCCGGGGACCCCCAGCTGCACGACCACGTCGTCATTGCGAACAAGGTAATGGGCAGCGACGGGAAATGGTCGTCCGTCGACGGGCGCACCCTCTACAAGATGGGCGTCGCCGCATCCGAGACATACAACGCGAAGGTCATCGAGAAGGTCTGCGCATCCCTTGGCGTCAGCACCGTCGCCCGGACAACCGGTGGCGGTGAGCCCGTCTACGAGGTCGCCGGCATCGACCTCGACAGCATCCACCGGGCCTCCTCAAGGCGCACCAACATCGCCGGAGCGATCAACCGGCTCGAAGGCGAGTTCACCGACAAGCACGGGTATGCGCCCAGCGATAAGCAGAAGATCGCCCTGGCGCAGCAGGCCACATTGGAGACCCGACCGGAGAAGAAGAGTGCCCGCCGGCTCTCCGAGCTGGTCGACGAATGGCAGAAGGACTACAGCTCCGAGATGGGGATGTCAGTCGGACCTGCCCTCCTCGAGCACGTCCGTAGCGCCAGCATCACAGCAGGTAGGGGTGCTGCCACCGGCCCCAGCATCGCCGACCTCAACATGCACGAGCACGCCCGCCAGATCGTCCACGAACTGTCAGCCAAGCGCGCTTCATGGGGCCGGAATCACGTTATTGCCCAGACCCGCCGACACCTCAAAGAGGCTTTCCCTGGGCAGACCGTGACCGACGAGACCGTGGATAAGGTCACCCGTTCCGTCACCGGCACCTGCAGTCTCCAGGTCACGCCTGTTGCCATCACCCCAAGCCTGCGCGAGTTCCAGCGGGCCGACGGATCGAGCCAGTTCAGCCGAGCCGACAGCGCCCTGTTCACCTCCCACGAGGTGCTGAACGCCGAGCACAGGATCCTCGCCGCCGGACAGAAGACCGTCATCCCGGCGGTGTCCAGGGAGCGCTTCGAGAAAGTGCTGGCGAAGTACACCGAAGCCGCGGCCGAGAGCGGCAAGCCGTCCCTGTCCCAGGGACAAATCGACCTCGCGCGCGCGTTCGCCACCGACGAGAAGCTGCTCACCCTCGGCATCGGACCGGCAGGAACCGGCAAGACCACCAGCCTCTCCCTTGCCGCCGACGCCATCCGCGATGCCGGAGGACGGGTCATCGGACTCGCCCCCACCGCCGCTGCGGCGGCCGTCATGAGCGGGGACCTCGGAGCCGACGCCACGACCATCGACGCGTTCCTGGCCACCCACCGAAACCAGCAGCAGCACCAGCAGGACAACGGCGCACACTCGAACTTCATCAATCCGGCCTTCATGCTCCGAGCCGGGGACGTGATCATCGTCGACGAAGCCGGCATGGTCACCACTCCGAAGCTCGCCGACGTCGTCGCCGTCGCCGCCCGCAACGGCGCGGTGGTCAGGGCCATCGGAGATGACCGCCAGCTCGGCGCCATCGGCTCCGGCGGCGCGCTGCGCCTGCTGGGCAACGAAGTCGGAGCGGTCCGCCTCGAGGAGGTCCACCGCTTCCGCACGGAAGGCGAGTCAAGGGCATCCCTGGCACTTCGTGAGCCGCCCGCCGCCGGTGTTGACACCCCGTTCCACTGGTACCTCGAGAACAAGCGCGTCACCGCGGGCACCCTTCAGGCCATGACGCAGGACGCCCTCGCAGCGTGGATGGCCGACACCCAGGCCGCCAAGACCTCGCTGCTCATCGCCACCGACAACGCCACCGTCACCGACCTCAACGCCCGCGCACAGGCCGCCCGCATCGCCACCGGCGACCTGGTAGACGGCACCGGCCCAATCACCGAGGCAACACCGTCCGTCGTCCTCCGCGATGGACTCCGCGCCTACGCCGGCGACACCGTCGTCACCCGCAAGAACGACCGCACCCTGCAGCTCAACCAGGGCAAGGACTTCGTGAAGAACAACGACGTCTGGATCGTCGAGAAGGTCACCGCGGACCGCTCCACCAGCACGACTACTGATGCAGCTGCAGGTGAGGAGAGTCAGCGCATCACCCTCCGGCACGCAGGCCACCGCGGACGGATCACCGTCGACGCCGACTACCTCCACGAGCACGGACAGCTCGGCTACGCCGCGACCGTGCACCGCGCGCAGGGCGCGACCGTGGACACCGCGCACGCGATTCTGGACGAGCAAACCGACCGGGCCGGTGCCTACGTCGCTGCTACCCGAGGACGCGAGACGAACCGGCTCTACGTTGCACTCGGCGACGACAACGACCAGGCCGTGACCCGCGACAGCGTTCTGTCCACGATCACCGCAAACTACGACCGCACTTTGTCCGCTCACGAAGCAGTACGGCTAGAGGCTATCCGTACAGGCGACGTCGCCACCCTCGCCGGCGTCTACAACGAGGTCGAGAACGCCGCATGGGAAGCCAAGACCAGGACCATCGCAGCTTTCGTGTTCGGGCCGCGGACCGCCGCTCAGTTCACCTCGCACGAAGCATGGGGAGCAGTCGCAACCCACCTGCGCGCAGCAGAGGCCCAGGGACTTGACCCCGCAGCACTCCTCGCCCAGGCCGCCGGCGTCAGCCTCGACAGCACCGGGCGCGGACAGCACGCCGACACCGGGCACCTGCGCGAGTTCGACAGTGCTCAGGACCCGGCAGCCGTCCTCGCGTACCGGCTCGAGCAACGCATCGACGCCGCGCACAACCTCCTCGCCAACTCCGACCAGCGTCCCCTCGGCGCAGTGTCCGACGACCACCTGGCCCGCCTCGCAGACCAGGCCACGAAGCACGCAGCAGGAAACGAGCTGCCGCGCCGCTCACCCGGAGAAGTACCGATGGACACCGCGCTCGACAGGGAATGGGCGGCACGTCCCTTCGCGCTCATGCGCACCGACAAGCTCACCGACGCCCGCACCGACGCCTTGCAGAGGGTGCAGGCCATCGACCCGACCCAGCCCGTCGACGCCTCGACGAGGAAGGCACAGTGGACTGTGCAGGCGATGACGGTCGAGCTGGAACGCCGCCAGAACCTCTCTCCGACACAGGCCGCAATCGAGCGCACCGCACGCGGGGAGGATCCCCGCACCGCCCACCAGCTCACCATCGCCGACGCCATCCGGAACGAGCAGCAACTCCGCTCCGTCGCACTGCCACAGGCCAGCCCGACCAGCAACACGGGCACGCGACCAGCGGCCACCACGACGGTCAGCGATGACCTCGCGCCGTCCGTGCTCCTACGCGACGAGCTGGTGCCGGCGTCCTACCGGACCGAACTTGACCGTTTCAGGACGCACCTCGGGCACAGGGTCCTCGTCCGGGGCGCGCAGCTCGCGGAAGAGAAGCCGACGTGGACGAACGCGCTCGGGCCCGTGCCCGGGAAGGACACGAAGGCCGCCGAGTGGCACCGCATCGCGGCCGAAACCGAGGCGTACCGGAACCGGTACAACATCGGTACCCACGAGACCGCGCTGATCCCCAAGCAGTACCGGGACGACCCGACCGCGCAGCGCCTCATTCAACGCGCCACAGCCCTGCACAAGCACAGCGAACTCACGACCGTTGCCCCGCGGACGACTGAGCAGATCCAGCAGGGGACGGACGAGGCCGCCATCGTCGACCGCATGGCGACCGAGCAGGCCGCCGCCCGCCGCGTCATCGACCGGATGCGCGCAGAACGCGCCGCCGCCAGTGACCCCCTGCCGGCACCGCAGCAGCGCGAGGCACGCATCGTTGACGCAGTACAAGCCGAACCGGCACCGCAGCAGGGCGACGATATGTCGGCCGCCGTCGCCCGTGTGCTCGCCAGGCACCGCGCACAGGCAGCAGCGGCTGCAGGCGAACCGGCGACGGATGTGAAGGACCAGGGTCAAAAGGAGACAACCGTGAGTGAGAAGAACAGCACTGCTGCACCTCGTAGCAATCCTGGTAGAGGATTCAACCAGCGGCAGGCCGAGCTCATCGAGAGTCGGAAAGCCACTGCCACCACGCGTCAGGCGCGCGAAGCGGCATCGTCAAAGAACGACGCAGCAGCAGCAAGCCGTCGAGCAGACCAGGCGAAGAAGGACAACGGTCGCTCCCTATAAACGCACGGCCACCCTCACTGGCTCTATAAGCGGCCTCTCATTCCACTCCTCGGTCCACGAACTGAGTATCGTGCTGAGTTCGTGGACCGGAGGAGTGGAGGTAGTGCCGGACCCCGTGAATGGCCACCTCGATGCACTCATCTTGACGGAACCGTCACTCAAAACCTGCGTTCCTCAGCAAATCCCGCTTAAGACGTCCCGACCGGTGTTCTTCCAAGCGATTCAGCACGTTCATGTTCTTGGGAAGGAAGGAAATGACGATGCTTAAGAACGCGCACGCGCCTACAATAGTGGCTCCCGTTTTACCTGCTGGATCAGGTAAACTTAGGAAATAGCCGAGGGCTGCCAGGACAACCGCGATACAGACAATTCGTCCAACAAATGCGATCCGCTTACGTTGCTTCTTGGCGAGTTCTTGGGCGTGATTCGCGATGCTCGTGCGTCTCGCTTGATCTAGGTTCTTTAGTGTCTGAACACTCGTTTCCAAGGACGTTTTTTCATTTTCAAGTTCTAGCACTTGTTTTTCAGCTTTCTCACGGGCCTTCACTTGAACCAGCCAATCCTCAGAGGCGTGATCAGCCACCTGCGATATCTCGCTGGTACGTTGAGTTAGAATTTCCACCTGGCTTTCGAGTGGAGCAGTCGCTTCGCTTTTTATCCGATTGAGAACCTCTTTCGGCGATTCGGCCGTTAACGCTTCTGGGTCGCCCAACGTCTCATCCATGAGAGTCTCTCGGCTAACAGAACTGGAGCGTAAAATAATTGCCTCGTCGGCGGTAACGGCAGAACTATTTTCTAGTTTTTCCACCTCCTCTAGGTAACGAGACCAGAGATGTAGACTTGGCTGCATGCCTGCGTAAGCAGATGCGAGAAGGACTTGTCTGGGAACATCAGAAGCTGCAGCGGGGGAGCGTACCCAAAGAATGCTTGCTAGTGCCTCAACGGTCATTGCCAGAGGAAACCCTGCTCGATCTCGGTCAAACTGCACAGCGGCTGATACGAGGGCTGAGTTGGAAGTCACCATTACGGCGCTGCAGCGCTCAAGCGATTTATCGCGGACCCCGCGTCGAAGACGATGAACGGACGATAGCGACCTGACATCATTTATGCGTGCTGAGTCCTGGAAGTACCGAACCTTCTCTTGGATGAGGTCTTCTAGCTTTGCTTCATCAAGCCCGTATTCAAAATAGTTTTCGGGCCGAGCTATGACCTTAACGCCGAGGTCGTCAAGCAATGCACCGATTCTACCTTTGAGCACCGCCAGATCCGCAGGAGTTTGACCGGTCTCTGCGAAGTGAAGGTACCCTGCAGCTGTAGACCTCGATGATCCTCTTTTAAGTGAATGTTCGATGGATTCCAGAATGCCTTGGACTTCTCCGATGCAGTGTTCAAAAGTGAGTAAATGGGCACCCTGATTGCGTGCGAGGCTTAAGGTCTGTTCGGCAGCCTTTTCTGGGATGGGGCCATGAAAGCCTAGAGCATCCATTAGAACGGGAGTGTCGAGAACAAGATTCAGTTGGTTGAGAGATTCCGAAAGACTTGATGTGTCGAGCACTAAGACGGAAGCCAACATGGCACCCTTAGCCGCCTCAACAACATATGAGAATCGTGCTTGGTCCGACTCTGCTAACCGCGACACAAAGGCGGAGACAAGAAAATCGAGACCATGTGTTGAATTGGTTGATCTTTCCTGCCCTCTGAGGCCCTCATTGAGAAGCGGAACTGCATGGCGATCGAAGTACTCGGCTAGAGATTGGCCGAGGTCCTCTTTCAGTAAGTCAAGGTGATTCGGGTAGCTGTCTTCAACAAACATTCGAAAGTGTTCTACGAGTTCTTGCTGCTTGCGTTCGTAAAGAGTAACTTCTTCATTGATCGCGGGGGCGCTTTTCAGTCCATCAGTTGTGATAGCGACAGCATCATTTCCGGTACTGGTTGTGAGCCCTGCCCGTGTAGTGCGCTTGACTAGCTTCCCTACTACAAGACTGGGTATCAAGATTCCAAAGTCACTGAGGATGGTCTCAGAGATAGCATCTCGTTCAAGGAATGATCTGTCAGAGCGTGCGAGTACGCTCAAGATGAATGGCTGGAAATTGTCCAGATAACTTGGGGCATCAGCGTTGTAGTTCGCTCGAAGTACAGCGTATCCAACCAGTGCGCTAGCAGGCGTTTCCAAGCAGTGTCCCCTCAGCGTAGTCCTAGGGAATCGTCGATTCCTTCCCGCATTCTTTCAGATCGGCGGCGAGTCGGTTGGTCAGACTGACCGGTGAGGTAGTTGCGCCAGGTCAGGCAGTTGCCGCTGGTGAAGCAGCGCGCTATCCGCATTTTGGTTCCTCACGCGATCGTCTTGGAGCGGTCAGGGCGATTAGGGGGCAACAAGTGCGAGTGATGAGAGGGTTGCATCAACGTACTCGTAGTCTGAAGCGCGCCGTTCTACGAATGTGTGGGACGTGACTGACCTCGAACCTAATCTTCCCCCAAGCTACGCAGAGACGTTGGCGTAACTGATCAGTGCAGTACGAGCCGCGCAGGCGAGAGCTCAGCCTATGGTGAATGCCTCGATGATCGAGTTCTATTTGAATATCGGCCTAACGATCCTGCAGCAGCAACAGGCTGAGCCGCGGGGGAGTAAGGTGCTCGGTACCAAGGCACTGCGTCAACATAGGTTGACATAAGCTTGGTTATCGGCGATATAGATCTTGCCGCTGAAGGCCGCAGAGTTTGCCATGGTGGGTCGGGGTAGCTGTTTCACCAGCTCGCGAGTCCTGCCATCGGGTCCGTGCGCAGTGCTTCCCGGGCGCGCCCGAGCGCGTTGAGCCGGTTAACGGCTTCCTTGTGCCGCTACCAGCTTGCGCACCAGATGGACTCCGCACGTTCATGAGACACAACGGGCCGCTGATACACGCGGACCCCACCATGGCCACCCTCTTTTCTGATACAGGCCCGTTCAGGGGGGCACAGCGACGGAGCACAAGCCTCTACCCGTGGTGCCGCGCCATAGCGCACCCGGACAGTCTGCAACCACTGTAATAGAATAAAGTAAATATGATTTGGAGGCCGTAATGGTTGAGACAGCACCAAGCCCGTTCACCCCGGGCTATGGCAAGAAGCCTGCCATCTTCGGTGGTCACGGGGAAGACCTCAACGAACTCAAGGCCGTCTTCGAAACCCTCGATTTCGGCGAGAACCACTCCGTCCTCGTCTCAGGACTTCGCGGAGTCGGTAAAACCTCGTTCCTCACTACTCTCCAGGACGCCGCGCGCGAAGCCGGATGGCTCGTCATAAGCGATGACGCCAGTGCCGGACTCATGGGACGGGTGATGGACTCGACCATACCCACCCTCATCAACGAGATGACACCAGAAACTCGCGCCCGTCTCACCAGCCTCGGCATCTGGGAATTCAGCGCCGACATTGAGTATGTTGACCGGCACCGTGTTGTAAAGCCGCAGTTGCGCACCGACCTGGTCGCTTTGTCCTCCGCGATGGGCGCGGACGGCGGCATCCTCATCACCATCGATGAAGTGTCCGCCGGAAAGGTGCGCCTGCGCGAGCTGAGCAAGTTTGCCCTGCAAGTTTCCCACGCGCTCGAAGACGGTGCGCAGATCATGGTCGTTTTTGCGGGCGTGAAGGTCAGCTTGGATGCGCTGCTCGCTGAGGAGCACACTACGTTTCTTCGGCGCTCACGCGAGCTCGAGTTTGAACGCCTCTCGGCTCCCGAAACGCGACGCGTGTTCGTCGAAACTGCTGGTATCGGCGGACGCGCCATCGACGAAAAGGCACTAGACAAGCTTGTCTCCCTTGCTCAGGGCTACCCCTACCTCGTACAACTCGCGGGGGACTACGCCTGGCGTAACAACAGCACTGCCCCATGCATCACCCTCGTTGACGCCACCGTCGCGCACGACCGGGCGATTCGTGCGATCGAAAGCCGCGTTATCAGCCGCGTCTACGGCGATCTCTCCGATGTAGACCAAAAATTCCTCAACGCCATGGCGGAGGACGAAGACCGCTCTAGGGTTGCAGACATCGTCAATCGGATGAACGTATCCGACGCTTACGTTCAGGTCTACAAGAAGCGTCTTGTCGACTCCGGCTACGTCCAACCCGCTGGCCACGGCTACGTCCAATTCTCCCTGCCGTACCTCGGCGCTTACATCCGACGCCAACTTGCCGCTGAAGCCCGCGAAGGCGGCAACGACGGGGGTTGGGGCGCCTACCCGGCCCCGGACCTACCTGCCTAAGAGCCGCTCGGAGCGCCACTAACTCTGTAAGTACGGCACTCTCGCAGTCGGAGACTTGTCGTGATCCCGCAATGCCGCCGCAAGAGGGCTCGTCCGTTCTTTGGTCCTTGATCTGCCAGTTGACTAGCCATTGGGCGAGTTATGGCGAGGCGGGGGCACAAATGTCCAACAAGCTGTTGGACAATCGCGGTGCCTCAGTGAGGTTGCTACACCGTCGCAGTTCAGTGCACCCGTCCCGATCCGTTGCTTGGCATAACGCCGGCTATCGGCAACTTACCCGGAACAGAGACGGGTGAGTTCAGGACTGGGATGCGAGATGGCTACTTCGACCAGTACCCAGCAGGCACGCCTCCGGACCAGAACGAGGAAGTCCTCAACTTAATGTGTGCTCCGTGGTCCCATAAATCTTTGCCTACAGCGAGATCGGACAGGTTAACCTCGCCTATCCGCCCGTTCTTCCACAGCAGCGTGCCGTCATGCTCAAACTCGCTCGCTGAGATCTCGCCTGGGTATGCGACGACGTCCCCAACCAGAGTGCCTACTTGGATCGCGCAACTATGAATGACCCCTCCAAGGAACGAAGCCGTCTCCGTATCCACGCTTTCAAGCGGGTTGGTGAGCAAGGATAGCCCTCCAGGGCGTGCCTGAATCCAGTTCAGGTCGGACTCTGGCACGCGGAATAACCAGATAGCAACGTTGGGCATCCGCCGTCCAGCGACGGCGTGGCGGCGTTCTGCCGGCCACAAGAGCCGGTGAGGATTCGACACGTTGATGACGATCGCAGTCTTGACGAACCAGTGGGCAAGCGTCCGCGCTTCGACTGCGGAGAGCGTCCGTTCTGGAGGTGAGACCAGAAGTGGTTTCGTGGCCACTTCCAGGTTCGACATCCACAGGTTGTTACATGTTGCGCAGATTCCGCCGGCGACAAGCGCCGAACCTGGCATGGGTCCTCGCAGATGGGTCATACCGAGAGGGTCCGGTGTGTACAGGGCGGAGTTGAACCTCGCCGGAGAGAACTGTTTCTGTTCCGACGGAAATTCCTCAAGCAGTGTTCGAGCGAAAACGTGCTCTTTGGTGCTCCTGCCCGAGGTCCTGGAACACATCCAGCAGACCGGGGTGGGTTCGAGGATCCTCGGCGCCGCACGCCCAGCGAAGGCGTCCCGGTCGTAGGCTCTGAGGTGCCGTACCTGGTAAGTCATGCTGTCATCGAGATGGGAGCGCGGGGTGCTGGTGGGAGACGTCCCTTTTTCGGACGTGCCGGTTGCTCACGCCTGTGATCTCTCGCCGTACTTCCGTGTTGCCCGTTGAGCGCGGACCCGGGGACCCTTCATCTGCATCTGCGCGAACTGCTCGCTCACGTTGAAGACCGCTGCGACACGTGCGTTGGACCAACCATCGTAGGCCGCTTGTTGCGCGGCCTTGCGTGGGATGAGGAGTTCTCCTGAGAGAAACGTTGCCTGCTTCTCCTGAGCTTCGTCGAACTGCCGCTTGTGGTCCTCCCCCAAAAGAACGCCGTCAAAGGCGTGTTCGAGGAGGAAGTGTCCCAACTCGTGGGCGATACTCGATCGTCGGCGAACTCGGGCGTGAGCTTCGTTCTCGAGGATGACTCGGGCGGAGCCAATAGGGACGAGGGCCGCCGACCAAGCTCTGGGGTTGAGCGTAGTGAAGTGATTTATGGCGTGGGAGGTAGCCCCGAAGGACTGCAGAGACTCTACCGTGTAGACCTCAATTCCGTGTTCTGCACATAACGCATAGGGATCCAGTTCCTGGCGCATCCCCACGCCAAGGTTCAGCCGCTCCTCGGACGCGAGGTCGCACATGTAGTTCTGAGTAACGCGCATGCTCAGCCTCGTGAGGACCCTTCAGACTGGAAGCGCTTCGCTGCAGCGCCGATGAGCTCCTCCAACATCGCGACATCCTCACTTTTGAGGTCGCGTCTAGCCCGCAAAAGAGGAGCTAGCGCCGCTACGAGCTCGGGCTCTTCGGACGATTGCTCGCCCTGTCGTATATAAAAACTCTCGGCTGGCATCCGCAGCCACATCGTCATCTTGGCGAACGCGGACAAATCTGGCTTGAGGCCGTTTGCTAGGCGAGACAGCGTCGATGGGCTGACCTCAAGCTCCTTCGCTAACTGGCGCCACGACAGCACTCGCTCAAGCCGAGCAGCATCCAACGCTGCGTACAGCACTTTGACGTCCACTCCAGGGGTGTTCTCCACTGTTACTCCTTTTCATAGTGTTCGACATGTCGAGCACCGTGCTAGTGTATCTCTCAGAAGTGTTCGAAACTTCGAGCACTGGACTACAAGTCAAGCGTTGACTCGATGCTTGGGAAGGAGCCCTCCGTGGCCCAGGACGATAAGACCGACAGCAAGAAGGACGACGGCAAGAAGGACGATCGGACCACCGACATCTACGTGAATACGCGACCGGCCGCGTGGGAGGGCCGCGAGATCTCTTACGCGGATCTTCTGGCACTTGCCTACCCCGGGGAAACAGTCAGCGGCGAGGACACCGTGACCGTGCGCTTCAGCCGCGGCAAGGACGGAAACGGCGCCGGTTCGCTGACGGCCGGGCATAGCGTCAACGTGAAGAAGGGCATGGTCTTCGATGTCGTCCGTACCTCTCGTTCGTAACGCCCAGCTGGATCAACTCATCCATGAGGGCTACGACGTCGTCGTAGACGCCGGACATTTGGTCGTTCGCCGGATTCCCTTCGTCAATGAGCACCGGCAGGTTCAGCTCGGCTTTCTTGCCTACCCGGTCACCGTGACGGGTGATGCAATCGTCTACTCGAGTGACCATCGCATCTGGTTCGGAGGAGGAGTTCCGTGCGATGAGAGCGGCACCCCTCTTTTCATCGCCACGCCGGAGGATCGAGTGGTGTCTGCCGAGCTGCGGGCTAGCTACATGCTCTCCAGCAAGCCGGCTTCAGGGGCCTATACGGATGATCGTGCAAAAGTCATGGCCTATACGCAAATAGTGAGCCATCCAGCAGAGGCTCTCGACCCGTCCGCGACATCAACTCCGGGAGCCGCCTGGCAGGAAGTGGAGGATCATAGCCCGTTCAACTACCTCGACACCGCCACCACGCGTGCCGGCCTCACCACGCTCAGCGCCTGTTTCCACGGCCAGACCATTGCCATCGTCGGTCTGGGCGGCACAGGCAGCTACATCTTGGACCAGGTCGCCAAGACACCCGTACAGAGGATCATCCTGCTCGATGGAGACACCTTTGAGAACCACAACGCGTTCAGGGCTCCCGGAGCCCCGACCCTGGAACTCCTGAGGGAACGGCCCTCGAAGGCGCAGTACTTCGCCGACATCTACTCCCACATGCACCGAGGTGTGGTGCCAGTGCCTCAGTTCGTCGACGAGGACACTCTGCACCTGCTCGACGACTCGACGTTCGTCTTCATCGCAACCGACGACGCCGACACCAAAATGAGTATCGTCAGCTACCTCGAGCAACGAGGTACCCCCTTCGTTGACGTCGGTATGGGTATCGAGGAAGTCGGGGGCAAACTCACCGGGCTGCTGCGCGTGACCTCTAGCCTTCCGGGGCATAGCAGCCATGTGCAGACCAAGGGCCGGATACCGGGCCCCGCCCCGGAGCGGGATGACTACGCACGCAACATCCAGATAGCAGACCTGAATGCACTCAACGCACAACTGGCCATCACGCGGTGGAAACGATACCTCGGCCTGTACGCGGACCTCACGAACGAAGGCTTCTCCACCTACTCGGTGGCGACAAACGAACTGGCCAACGAGGACACCCGGTGACCAGAATCGACTACCTCTCCCCTGAGTTCGTCGAGAGCTTTCCTCAGCCGATGACAGAAGGGGCACTCTACGTATCGCTGATGTTCAACAGCTGTGGGCATCTGTGCTGCTGTGGTTGTGAGCGAGAAGTCATTACTCCGCTCTCCCCCGCACAGTGGAGCATCACCTACAACGGGCAGGACGTCTCGCTCACCCCTTCCATTGGAAGCTGGGAAATCGGATGCAAGTCCCACTACTGGATCCGGAACGGCAGCGTCCAGTGGAGTCGACAGTTCACGATGGCAGAAATCCGCCTCAACCAAGACCGGGATCAGGTTGCAATCGAAAACTTCGACACTCCCGAGCCCAGGCAGCGCACGCTATGGCAGCGGGTTCGGCACCTCCTAAATGGCGATTGATTGAGATTAGCAACAGGGATAGTTAGCTGAAGCTGTTCCTACACGACCCAACTCATGAATGAGGTGTTCCAACTGCGATCAAAAATTAAGGCTTGGCTCCGTCTGCGCCGACCCGGCGCTGGCGAGTTTTCCTTCAGGCAGTCCCTTTTCATAGGCACGCTGATCACAGGCTGCATCCTTCTGGCGACCTGTTCCTCGCAGCTCTCAAAAGGAGCGGCGTGGCAGGAGATTGATGTCATGCCTTTCTCGGCGGCCGATGTCTTCGCGGCCTTAGCAGCGATTACCGCGGTAACGATCGCCCTACAAGTCATGGCACAGACAGCGCACCTTGAACCTTCAAGGACCCTCGCAGAGTCAAATCGTCGGCAGACAATGGCCATGCTGGCACTGCTCAGTCCTGCTACAAGTTGCATGCTGGCGATCTTCGTCCTGCTTGATCGTGAAACTCACGTTCCAGCGATGCTGCCATACCTCGTTGTGACCATGGCCCTAGCCGGGGGGAACTGCTTCATCGCCTCTGACGCTGTGGACCGGCTACTCCGGATGGATAAGCACAACCCGGTCCTAAGACTTGCCATGGCCCAGAAAACCCTCGGCCATTTCCGCCGGAAGCGCCTCCCATGGTTGGCCCCATGGAGCAAAGCTAGGGTCTCATC
This sequence comes from Arthrobacter sp. MN05-02, assembly GCA_004001285.1. NCBI lineage: Bacteria > Bacillati > Actinomycetota > Actinomycetes > Micrococcales > Micrococcaceae > Arthrobacter > Arthrobacter sp. MN05-02. Next base: position 78,067 of record AP018698.1, on the reverse strand, counting down.
GGCGGGATTGGCCCAGGTCCTCCTGCTGTCCGTGCTGGTTCTGGTCGTGGACGCTACATTCTCCGAAGTGCCTCCTGTTTCGGCATGGGCGGGGCATTATCTTGTTGTCGTCGCAGTTCAAGGAGTCTTTTTCTGCTCTTTCGCCGCGTTTGTATGGGCCCGGACTCGGTTGGATAAAACGGAGCAATGGTTTACCGGGTTCCTGTTTTTCTGCCTCTCCTCAGCCAGCGCGCTTGCGGCTCTGTCTCTTCACCCCAACTACGGTGCTGCACACGCCCTAACCTGGGTCGGCGTCCCGTGTGCTATCTTCATCGCGAGCATGATTACGGCCACCAACAAGACGACCTGGTGGGTGCCGTCCTGGGTACCCGGAACGTGGGTGAGAATACCCGCGACGCTAGCGGTATCCAAGGCGATCAATAAGGCCGAGCACGATGTCGCAGCTGCCAAGCACTCGCACCGACAAGCACCGGCAGAAGCGTTCCTTCACGCGAACCCCCGGTAGGAAGTCGGATTGCTCTGCGACGGCCGATAACCTATTAGCCACTCCGCCAGTCCCGCCATGGGGCCCTACACCCGCCTAGGTCATCCTTACACTCGACCCACTCAACAGAAGGTAGGTTATCGGCGATTGTTCCTGAAGTTAGGGGTCAGCGGGAGCCTCAGAAGAATTCTGCTCTGTTATCGCTTGGCTATCAGTAGCGATTCGTAGTTTAGTGCTTCCTCTGCCGGGCATGCCCTCCGTGCCAGCGAAGGTAGTCGAAATCGAACTTGCACAACAGAGAAGTGTTTATGAGGTTGTCTCGGGTATGAGGATGGCGCGGAGGGCCGCGAGTGCCTCTGGTAGTTCCGTCAGATGGGGGTGCCAGGCCTTCTCCCATTCGAGGCAGGCCCAAAACGTTTTATCGCCCTGGTCTTTACTGATCATCTCGGCCCTGGCTGCGATTTCGGTGATCGGGATGGTGCCTTGGCCAGGAAGCGTGAGAGTGACACCGTCGGGTTCGATGGTGGCGTCCTTGAACTGGCAGTAGGCGAGGTATCCGCGCAGGGCGTTGGAGGTGTCCTCGGGGCTTTCTCCATGGCGCCAGGGGTGCAGGACGTCCCAGATGGCCATGGTGGTTCCGGAGGGTTCGAGGAGGTGCAGGATCCGGGCGATGTCTGCACCGGTGGGGTGGGAGTCATGGGTTTCGAGCAGCACTTTGATGCCTAGTGATGATGCAACCTCTGCTGCGGCGGAAAGCCGCACCGCGGCAAGGTGGTCCCAGTCCTTGGCCCTTCCAGGGCCAGAAGCGCCGGGGAAAATCCGGACACCGCCAGCTCCGACGGCGGCGGCAAGTTCGAGCGTGTCGTGAAGGGCGGAGATCACTTCAGCATCCGGTTCGGGCGAGCAGATTTTGATGTAACTGGAAATGGCGATCAGCGTGAGGCCGGCGTCCTCGATACGCCGCCTTACTACTTGCCGAGTCGTAGCGGGCATGTTTGTGGTGATGGCCTCACCGTCACCGATTCGTAGTTCCAGACCGTCTGCTTTTCCTTCTTCGGCGCAGCGGATGAGATCGTCGATGTCCGCTCCGGGCATGCCGAGGGAGGAAAGCGCGAGCTTCATGTGTACGGTCCTGCACCGGTTCCGATCATCCTAGCCACGGACCGCGGCACTGCTTTCAAGTGCCGGCTCCGTCGTCGATTGGCGTACATGCAGCCGCGGCACGAATTCGAGATGTTCGGTGGCCAGAGATTCATGGGGGCGATTGGAAGTTCCTGCCGGGTCACTTTCGGCGATACGGCTGAGAAGCCGCTGGACCGCCCGGTGACCGACCACGCTTTTCCAAGGTGCTACTGCGGTCAGTGGGACGTGGGCGACTCCGGCGATAACGTCGTCGTAGCCAGCCAGGGAAACCTGTGCGGGGACGTCGATGCCCGCGTCCTCCAGCCACATCATGCAGCGCACGGCGAGCTGGTCATTGTGGACAAAGATTCCTGTGGCGCCGTCGCGGACGGACTGTAGCAGCAGCTCCGCTGCGTCCTCGGAGCCTGCGCCTCCTTCATCAATGACTCCCAGGGATTCCAGGCCCAGCGATTCCACGGCCGACAGGTACCCCTGCCGGACTTGCGGCGTGTTGGGTCCGGAGATCATCACACTGACGAATTTTCGGTGACCTAGTTCGGCAAGATGCCGGATCGCGAGGGCGGCTCCCGCCGAGTGGGAGGAGCTAACGGAGTCGAGAATCGACGCTACACCCGTGGATGCGACCGGGCGTTCAACCAGGACGACCGGAACGGAAAGGGAGACCAGCCATTGCTGCTGGTCGGCGTCGAGTTCACCCGTGATGAAATCGGGGGTCGGGGCGATGAGGAGCCCGTCCACGCCCTTGTTCATGAGGCGGGCAACCTGATGCATCTCCGTGGCCTTGTCATAGTCCGAGACGCCTAGCACCAGTCTTGCTCCTGCTGATGCTGCCGCGGTCTTGGCCCCGGCGATGACTCCGTCGAAGTAGTAGTTGCTGTGGGGAACGACAACACCAATCGTTTTCGGCCCGTCCGGCGCCATCGACGCAGGCTCAGTGGCGGGAGAAACTGAACCGTGCGTTCGGTGGACCAGCCCCTGGGCGGCAAGTTCCTCCAGGTCCCGGCGGATCGTCACAGCGGAGATTTTCAATCGTTGGGCCAGCTCCTGCACGACTTGTGAGCCTTCCCGCTGGACGATGTCGAGAATTGCTTGTCGTCTCTCCGTCACACTCCGCGCCAACATGAGTCCCTTCAATTGAGTAATTGATCAATGTGATCATACTCCTATCATTTTCGTATCTGCCTCTTCATGTCGGCATTGAAGTGACGCGAACCCTGAGTAGATCGCCACTTTGCGGGTGCGGACTATAGAAAAAGTGATCATATGATCAGGTTCGTTGATCCTTTGCTGAGTGTCCCTGTAGCATCGCCGAATCCCCACGTCGTGACGTACACCACATGCAGGATCACCTTGTTTTCCGTGCCTATCCGGCCCCCATGGCATGGACTGGGCCTCATGCCGGTGTTCCTCCTTGGGGACCGCACCCTGCCCGCGTGGCGGGCCAACCGCAGGAAGAATATGAAACCTCCTCTCAAGAGATTGCGGCGACTCGTCGCGGCGCTGACCGTTGTCGCCCTAAGTGCCAGCCTGGCAAGTCCGTCGGCCATGGCAGCTAATCCCAATCTGATCACCAACGCATCCTTTGAGGTGTTCGGACCCTCCGGGCCCACCTCATGGGGAACGTGGACTCCGTCAGGCACCGCCACCTACACCAAGGTTCCGGGTCGGGACGGCAGCGGCGCTGTCCAGATCGCTACCGCTACCAGCACCAGCCGTGCCTTTCTGACGCAGGACACCGCGCTGCCCGCTGCCGCGAAGAAGCTTCGCCTGACGTTCTGGCAGAAGAAGGAAGGCCTGACAGGCGCGGGTAAGGCGGGCATCCGCGTGACCTTCCCTGGTGCGCCTACCCAGTTCTACGGGATAGATGCAGCACCCTCCTGGCGTGAGGTCACCGCTCATGTGGATGTCCCCGCTGGGGCCACCACGGTCCGTGTCGAGCCGATGGTGGACACCATGCAGGGCTCCATGCAGCTCGATGACGTCGATCTCAGCGTCTACGACGGAGCCTCCAACCTGACCTCCAACGGCGGGTTCGAAGCTTTCGCTGCAACCACTCCGGATGCCTGGAGTCGATGGAACGCGGCCGGAACTGGCACCGTCAGCAGGACCGACGGTTACGCAGGCACCAACGCGTTGCGCATCAGCACTGACACCGCTTCCAGCCGGCTGGCACTGACCCAGGACATTACCTTCCCCCCGGGCGGGGGCACATTCAAAGCTGAATTCTTCAGCCGGATTGCCTCGATGTCCGGCACCGGCAGGGCCGGCCTGCGCATTGATGTGTTGGATGGAGGCGGCGGTTCAAGCTTCATCGGTAGGAACACGCCAACGTCGGGTTGGCAGAAGTCAACAGGTCTCTTCACCGTCCCGCCTGCTGCCAGCAGGATTCGAGTGCATGCCTTCAACGATGCCGTGCAAGGGACGATGGACATCGACGAGATTCAGATTTCACCGTCAACCGTGACCGCAGGACTCTCAACGGCCACCACCGAGGCTGGTGACATCGGCCTCAATTGGACCGTCGCTGCCCCGACAGGCACTCCTGCAAGCTTCGACATCCACCGCGCAGCGGCTGGGTCTGTCCTGACCACCGACGCGTCCACCAGGATCCGCACTGTACCGGCGAGTCTCCTGCAGGCCACAGATGGTGAATGGGTTCCTTCGACGGAGTACAAGTACGTCGTCATCGCTAGGGACGCCGCGGGAACGGAAGTAGCCCGTACAAACGAAAGCAGCATCCTCTCCCCTACCGCTGACACAACAGCCACAAGCTATCTCAGTGTCACGTCCGAGGACACCGCCTCCCACCTCGGCTGGCGTGCGGCCGGCAATGCCGCGCTACCGCTCAGGGTCGTTGCCCACACCGAAGCCATCACCGCGGCCAATGTTTCCTCCGCCCACACCGCAGCTACTGATCTGGTCCGTTTCGGCGGAACCACCATGCAGGAGGCAGCCAGCCACTTCGCTCTTGTCGACGCCAACGGGGCACTTCTGGCTACCGCTTCCCGGGCCGGGTCAATGCACCCTCGCATCGGACTCAACCCGCAGGTGCTTGCCAAGATCAACCGTCTTATCGGTGTGCCCGGCACTCCACAGGATGCATGGAATACCATCAAGACGCGCGTCGACGCCGGCATGGCCGCCTTTGGCTCTTCCGCTGATCGGTATGCCCGCGAAGCAGCGTTCGTGTACCAGGTTACGGGCGACGCTCGCTACGCTGCCATTGCCTACGATGCCTTCGCCGCTTCCGCCGCCGCCACACCCTTCACGGCCAAGCAGGAACTGGACACCGCCAACACCGTTTCGCAGCTGGCGCTCACCTATGACTGGGCCTATAACGGCTGGACGGAAGTCCAAAGGGCCTCCGCCGTCGAATACTTCCAGAGAACGGCGGTGTTCTTCGAGTTCGCCAAGCATCCGAACATCATCCTGCCGGACAAGGCCAGTAACTGGGTCGGAGTGGTACGCGGTGCTGAGCTAGCCCAGCACCTGGCAGTCCGTGGCGATGCTGGCTACGGCATGAGGGAGACCCGGATCGGGACACTCCTGGACCAGCTTCGCCAGCACCTGGAAGCCGCCCACACCGAGCACGGCTGGTTCCAGGAAGGCCTGGAGTACCTTGACTACACCCAGATGATGTCCATGCCTGGCATCCGCGGCAGCCTGGATGTTGGAATCGATGCCCTGGAGCACGCATGGATGGCGCCGGACACCGCGAATCTTCTACTGCACACGGTGTCCCTGCGAGAGCCCAACAACCGGCTCCAGTGGGGGGTTGCCGGCGCCAACAATTCCACTGCCTGGCCGCTGTACCTGGGACAGGCCAAACCCGGCGAGCTCGCCCCGATGCTCGAGATATTCGAGAGGGTCAACGGCCACCGCGCTACCTCGAAGTTCTACTCCCCCGGCTTCATCACCCAGGGGCTCATCGACTGGCCCGAGTCCATCCCGGCTGGTCAGGAGTACGACCCGGCCAAGGTGTACCCCGCGATCCTGGACGACGAGGCAGGGTCCTATTCCTTCCGGAACCGCATCGTGAACTCAGACGACGTCCTGGTCCAGCTGAACAACCGCAACCACTCCCACCTCGGCTGGGCGGGCGAGGACACGTTCGGGATCTCGATGATCAGCCACGATGCAAACTGGGCCACCCAACCCGGCAAGTCGTCCACGGCAGCCAACAAGTACTCCCGGGTTCTCGTGGACAACAATCCCGCCCAAGCGGAGGGCAATGGCCGGACACTGACCTCACGGACGTACGAGGGCCAGGGCGGCGGTTACGTCTCGCTCGATGGCAGCGCCAACTTCCAGATCGCCTCAGCGACCCGCGAAGCAGCAGTCGACCTGACGGACCATGGGGACGCTGATGCCCTGCTGGCCTTCCACGACCGCTTCACCGACACCTCCAGCCACACCTGGGCGTGGCAACTGGCACCAGAACCCGGCGTCACGGTGAACTACGAAACAACAGGCACGACCCTTCAGTTCACCTTCCGTCAGGGCGAATCCTGGCTCCGAGGGTGGCTGCAGAACGCCCAGGGCGCCACCGCAGCCTTCACAAACGGCTCATTCAGGATCACCCGCTCCGGCACCAGTGCAGAGTTCGACGTCGTTCTAGCCGTGGGGAAGGGGTCCTCCATCCCCACCGCTGTTACCGAAGGGTCAAAAATCGCGGTGTCGGGCGCAACCATAGACATGGCAAACCTCAACACCTACCAGCCCGGAGCCGCGAAGAACCTCTCGTCCCCTGTCATCTCCGGAAAGCCCGACGTCGGCCAGACAGTCAGAGCCACTTCTGGCACCTGGAACGAAACGGGCCTCAACTTCTCCTACCAATGGCAACGCAACGGGGCTGCCATCCCCGGAGCCACGGCAGCTACGTACAATCCGGTCACTGAGGATCAGGGCCAGGAAATCACAGTCCTTGTCACGGCAACAGGAGAGGACGGACTTCGCACCCCGGCGACGTCATCCCCGGTGATCATCCGCTACGCAACAGTGACCACGGCAACGGTAAAGCGCAAGACCGGCGTCTCCTGGCAGGAGTACGACGTCTCCGTCAATGTTTCATCCACCGGCGGTGACCTCGGCGGGCCGGTTGTAGTCACCGCCGGAGACGCCACCGTCACGGGAACTCTCGACAGCAATGGCAGGGCCTCGATAACCCTGCCCGCTCTTTCCAAAGGAACCCACTCCGTGGTGGTGACCTACCAGGGGAACAGTTCCACCTCCGTTTCATCGTCTGCCCCGGACGACCTCCGGATCGTCGTCTGACACCAGAACCAGCAGCAAGAGTTCGCGTGAAGAGGCGGGTCGGATCTCAGAATCCGACCCGCCTCTTCACGTCCCGCCCGGCCTTCCGTCCGCCCTGATCTTTCGTTTGTTTCGTATGAGAGTTAATTAGGATCGTTTTGCGCATCTGAGCTTGACGGAGTGGGTGCGGTATTTCAGCATTGTGAGTGGGGCCACATCTACTAGGAGTCATCTTCATGCCACGCAGTCGCAAATCAAGCATCGTCGTTGCGGCGGGAATGCTCTCAGCAGCACTCCTCGCCGGCTGCTCGGGAACAGGAGCGGGTACCACCGCATCTCCTGCAGCCACCGAAGCCACCGAGCAGGAAACGGTGGACATCACCTTCTCGTCATGGTTGAAGGGTTCACAGCAGGTCGTTGACGCATTCAACGCCGCCCAGGACGACGTCAAGGTGACCTTCAGTGAAGTCGCAAGCTCAAAGGACAACTACCCTCAGCTGACAAACCAGGTGCAGGCAGGCAACGCACCGGACGTGATCACCGTCGAATACCCGCGCGTCGCCGAAATGGCCAGCCAAGGCGTCCTGAAGGACATCAGCAACGAAGCCGGTGACCTCGTCAAGGACAACTTCTCCGAATCCACCCAGTCCCTGGTCACCTTCGGCGGGTCCACCTGGTCGGTGCCGCTGGACGCAGGCGTCCTGCAGATGTACTACCGCGCCGACCTTTTCGAGCAGTACGGCATCGCGGTACCGAAGACCTGGGACGAATACAAGGCCGCAGCCGAAAAGGTCGCGGCAGCGGATCCGAACGTCCGTATCGGGGCCAGCGCCGTGGGCGACCCCGCCCTGTACGCAGCCCTCGCCTGGCAGAACGGCGCCAAGTGGGGTGCGCTCGATGGTGACTCCTGGAAGGTGGACATTGACACCGAGGAAACCAAGGAAGCACTGGAAGTCCAGCAGGACCTGGTCGACGCCGATCTCCTCTGGACCGAGGACGCTCCGGTGCTGCAGCAAAAGCAGGCAGCCGGTCAGCTCCTCTCCGTGATCAGCGGCTCATGGTACGGCGCCGGTCTGCAGAGCACCTTCGCCGACCAGGCCGGAAAGTGGCGCGTAGCCCCGGTGCCCGCGCCGACAGGGGAGCCTGCCTCCGCGCTGTACGGTGGCTCAACCTTCGGCATCTCGGACAACAGCACCAAGGCCGAAGCGGGCGTGAAGTTCATCGAATGGATGACCACCAACCCCGAAGGAATCAAAGCACGCATCGCCGGCGGAACCTCCACCGTCTTCCCCGTCAACGAAGAAGCCCGCAAGGCAGCATCCGAGGCCTTCACCCCTGACTTCTTCGGCGGCCAGAACATCTACGACGTAGCCGCCGAGGGTTTGACGGCAGTGCCCGAAGGCTGGGTATGGGGGCCGGGTACGGCCACCACACTGGCCAAGCTCACCGATGAAAGCGCGAAGGTGAAAGCCGGGAGCGAGAAGCTTACGGACATCCTTGCGCCGGCCCAGGAAGCAACGGTCTCCGAGTTGAAGAACCGCGGCATCTCCGTCAAGTAAAGACCCCTTGGTCAGCCCGCCACCGTCCCCCACAAGGTTGGCGGGCTGGCCAAGGCCCACACAGTGCCACCCATTCGAAGGGAAAAGTCATGACAGGCGCCACCACAACGGCCCGCTCCACCGTCATACGCCGTTCACGCCGCCGGTCAGGCAGGCACGCTTTCTTGTTCCTGGCTCCGTTCTTCGTGCTGTTCCTGGCGTTCACCATCGCACCGATCGCATACTCAGCATTCCTTAGCCTCTTCACCGAAAAATCCAGCGGGCTAGGTCTGGGCGGGACAACCAGGGTCTTCAACGGCCTGGCCAACTACACCCGTGCCTTCCAGGACCAGGCCTTCCTGGCAGGCTTTGTGAACATCGCCGTCTACTGCCTCCTGTACATCCCGGCCATGATCGGACTGTCCCTCGTGGTTGCGCTTCTGCTGGATTCTGCGGCTGCACGCGGGAAGTCCTTCTTCCGCCTGGCGTTCTACATGCCCAACATCGTCCCGGGCCTGATTGCCGCCGTCATCTGGGTCTACCTCTACACCCCCGGCGTGAGTCCGCTGGTGGGCATCTTCGAAAGCACCGGCGCCGGCTGGGACATGGGCAGCCACCTGGCCGCCCTGCTCTCCCTGTCCAACATCACCATCTGGCTGCACACCGGATACAACGTGATCCTCTTCTACGCTGCCCTGCAGGCTGTGCCGCAGGAGGTCCTGGAGGCCGCCAACGTCGACGGCGCCGGACCCATTCGAACAGCCTTCGCCATTAAAGCCCGCATGATCATGGGCGCAGTGAGCGTCGCGACCCTGTTCACCGTCGTCGGGGCTATGCAGCTCTTCGCCGAACCTCTGCTCCTGAAGAGCCGGGCAACATCCATCGACAGCACGTGGACCCCGAACATGTTCATCTACCAGACCGCTTTCGACAAGCACGACTTCGGCTACGCGGCAGCAACAGCGCTGCTCTTCGCTGTTTTCATCGGAGCACTGTCCTGGGGCGTCACCAAATTCGGATCAAAGGTGGAATCATGAGCCCCCTCACGACACAACCGGCAACAAGCGGCACCACTGCCCTGCCCGCACCCCTGCCCCCTGCAGCCGCAGCCAAGAAGCGTCAGACCAGGAGCGCCTGGTCCTCCAAACTCGCGGTCAACATCATGCTGGGCCTGTTCTGCCTCTACACCCTGCTGCCGCTGACCTGGCTCATCGTCGCAGCAACGAAGAACACCTCAGACCTCTACGGCACCGCGGGGTTCGCCTTCGCCGAGTTCAACCTCATTGAGAACCTCATCCAGCTATTCACCTGGGAGAACGGAACGTTCCTGCGCTGGATGGCCAACACCGCCGCCTACGCCGGCCTCGGCGCCTGCGCCTCGGTCGCCGTGTCCTTCCTCGCCGGCCACGCCTTCGATAAGTTCGATTTTCCCGGCAAGGAACGCTGGTTCGGCTTCGTCCTGGTGGGTGTCCTCGTGCCTGCAGCGGTGACCACCATGCCGCTGTACCTCCTTGCTTCCAACCTCGGCCTGGTCAACAACTTCTGGGGAGTTTTCCTGCCACAGATCGCCAGCCCCTTCGGGGTCTACCTGGCACGCATGTTCAGTGCCAGTTACGTGCCCAAGGAAATCATCGAGGCCGCGCGACTGGACGGCGCCAGTGAACTCCGTGCCTTCCTCACCATCGCCGCGCCCCTCATGAAGCCCGGAATCGTCACCTTGTTCCTCATGACCTTCAGCGCCATCTGGAACAACTTCTTCCTCCCCCTGGTCATGCTCAGCGACACCAACCTGTTCCCGGCAGCACTGGGCATCTACTCCTGGCACGGCAGGACACTCGGCGACCCCGAATACGCCCAGCTCGTCGTCGTCGGGTCGCTCGTCACCATCATCCCGGTCATCATCCTCTTCATCTCCCTGCAGAGGTTCTGGAAAGCCGGCATCGGGTCAGGAGCCCTCAAATAACCACGAACCAGCACCTGTCAGAGCAGCGACGACCCAAAGCCGTCCTCGCAATGGACAACGACCTCCCGGAAAGACTCTTCACACCCTCGGTGCTCCAATACCTCACGACCCTGGTGGACCTGCAACCGGCCCTGCTCACCAAAGCCAACGCAGCGGATTACCCCCTGCAGGACATCGAACTCATCATCGGGTGCTGGGGTTGTCCCCGGCTCGATGAGGAGATCCTCGATCGGATGCCCCACTTGAAAGCCGTCATCTACACGGCCGGTTCGGTCAAGGAGTTCGCCACGGACGAGCTGTTTAACCGCGGCATCATCGTTACCTCAGGTGCAGATACCAATGCCCTCCCGGTGGCCGAATACACGCTGGCCATGATTCTGCTCTCCGGCAAGCGTGTCCTGGAAATCGCCCGTGAGTACGTGCGCAGCCGCAAATACCGCCCCTTCGAGGTGGAGCCCGTACATTGGGGCAACCACGGCCTGAAAGTCGGGATCATCGGCGCCTCCCGGATCGGTCGCAGAGTGATTGAGCTGCTGGCGCCCTTTGACATCGACGTCGTCTTCTACGACCCCTTCGTGCAACACGGCATCCTCAACGCGCGGCCCGCCCGCCTGGAACATTTGCTCGAAACCTGCGACGTCGTCACCCTCCACGCACCTGAGGTTCCCGAGACCTTCCATATGATCGACAAGGACGCACTGTCCCTCATGCGGGACGGCGCCACGCTGATCAATACCGCGCGGGGTTCCCTGGTGGACACAACGGCGCTGACAGCCGAGCTTGACTCCGGTCGGCTGCACGCCGTCATCGACGTCACCGACCCGGACCCGCTGCCGGAGGAATCCCCCCTGTTCGACGCCCCGAACCTCGTGCTCACCCCTCACATCGCCGGATCCCAGGGCAACGAGTTGCACAGACTCGGGGAAGCCGCGTACCGCGAAGTCACCCGGTACATCGCAGGCAGGCCCCTCTTGAGCCGGGTCAAAGCAGAAATCCTGTCCCACACCGCCTGACGCACACCACGCCAGTAGCTAGCGCGTCATCAACGCGCCCATCAGCCGAAGGAAAATGCCCGTTGCCCGACCCCATCCTGAGCTATCGAAGCTCCCAATTGTTCCGGTCCGATCAGCCCCACAGGATCCTTGCTGGAGCCATCCACTACTTCCGGGTCCATCCCGACCAGTGGCGGGACCGGCTGCTCAAACTCCAGGCGATGGGCGCCAATACCGTTGACACCTACGTGGCCTGGAACTTCCACCAGCCCCGGCAGGACAGCGCACCTGACTTCAGCGGCTGGCGGGACCTGGCCGCCTTCATCGACACCGCAGCCGACATCGGACTGGACGTCATTGTCCGTCCGGGCCCGTTCATCTGCGCCGAATGGGACAACGGAGGGCTTCCTGCCTGGCTCACCGGGCAGCCCGGAATCGGGCTGCGGTGCATGGACCCTGGGTTCACCGGCGCCGTCGAGACCTGGTTCGACCAGCTCCTACCCATCATCGTTCCGCGGCAGGCCGCCCACGGTGGTCCTGTCGTCGCCGTGCAGATCGAAAACGAATACGGCAGCTACGGCGACGACCAGCACTACCTGCGCTGGAACAGGGATGTACTCGAGCAGCGGGGCATCACCGAACTGCTGTTCACCGCCGACGGCGGAACCGACTACTTCCTGGACGGCGGCGCCCTGGACGGAACCTGGGCGGCCGCCACCCTGGGCAGCCGCGGAGATGAAGCCGCGGAAACATGGCAACGCCGCCGCCCCGCTGAACCCTTCTTCGCTGCAGAATTCTGGGGAGGCTGGTTCGACCACTGGGGAGAGGAGAACCATCACGTCCGCGACATCACTGAAGCCAGCAACGAGGTCCGCAAGATCCTGGATCTCGGTGGCTCCATCTGCCTGTACATGGCCCACGGCGGAACCAACTTCGGCCTGTTCTCCGGAGCGAACCACGACGGCACGAAACTGCAGCCGACCACCACCAGTTACGACTCGGACGCCCCCATCGCAGAAAACGGCGCCCTCACCGAGAAATACCACGCACTGCGCACCGAGTTCTTCCGTGCCCGGGGCATCACTGATCCGCCGCCCATCCCGTCCGCACTCCTGGAACCGGCGCCAGTGCTCCCGGCGCAGTCCCTACCGGTTGCCGAGGGCAAACCCCTGCTTCCGCTTCTGCGCGAAACCGCCCATCCCGTCACAAGTGTGCGGCCACTGACCTTTGAGCAGCTGGGACTGGATGCCGGCATCGTTCTGTACACCTCCCAGCCTGTCCTTCCCGGCAGGGCGGACAAACCGGCGGAAACACCGCTGCGGATCCTGGGCCTCGCGGACCGCGCCTACATCTGGGTGGACGGCAGCTTCGTCGGAATCCTCGACGACCACAATGCCAATGACGGGCTCTTGCTCACAGGGACAGGTACTCCCGTGCGGCTGGAAATCCTCGTCGAGAATCGGGGCAGGATCAACTACGGTCCACTGATCGGCCAGGGCAAGGGCATCCTGGACGGCGTTCTGCTCAACCAGCGGCGCACCTTCAATTGGACTCAGGTTGCTGTTCCGCTGACCGAATGGGGAGCAGAGGAACTCGCACACCTCAGCTCGGCAACCCTCGACATCGACGCACCGGCCGATACCTATTTAGCATTCCCCGGATTCGGCAAAGGATTCGTGTGGATCAACGGCTTCCTCCTAGGGCGCTACCAGGAGATTGGACCACAGGTCACCCTTTACGTACCCGCACCCCTCCTGCACCAAGGGACTAACCGCGTCCACATCCTGGAGCTCGAAAAGCACGGCCCACACATCGAACTACTTGCCAAACCCGAACTGGGCACGCCCAGCACCGGAAAAATCCTCGCCGCGGAACTGTAACCGGGACCAACAATGAGCACAAAGACCACAGGATGGAACAGCCCCACATCTTCGGTGCAGGTGGCCCTGGCCCTGGACATCGGCGGAACCACCCTCAAGGGCGCCGCGATTGACACCGCTGGCCGCACCCTCATCACCCGTACCTTACCCACCGGCCCCCCCGGCGAAGGTGTATTGCACCGCGCACTGGCGATCCTCGAGACGCTAAAGACCGAATCAGTCAAACGCAGCCTGCATCCCGTCGGCATCGGCGTCGGAACTCCCGGCGTGGTGAACTCCACAACCGGCACTGTTGAATACGCCTCATCGCTGGGCTGGACCACCATGCCCGTCGCGAGCCGACTGACCGCACAACTCGCTCTCCCCGTTCTCATAAGCCACGATGCACGCGCTGCCGGACTGGCAGAAGCACACCTTTTGCCACCGGGGCCAGGCCATAATTCCGTCTTCGTCGCCATCGGCACCGGGGTCGGCGCAGCGCTCATCACCGACGGCACCGTAATGACCGGGGCAACCCACTCCGCCGGCGGATTGGGCCACACCCCGGTCATTCCCGGCGGCGAAACTTGCACCTGCGGCCAACGCGGCTGCCTTGAAGCCTACTTCTCCGGCGCCGGTCTCGTCCGCAGATATCGCAGTCAGGGAGGAGACCCGACCATGACCGCCGCGGACCTCGCCTCCGGCCTGGCAGGGGATGTCGGCGCGCGCATCTGGTGTGAGGGCATTCATGCCCTCGCCCTCGCACTGACCACCATTACCCTGCTCACTGACCCTGGAACGATCATCATCGGCGGCGGACTGTCGGACGCCGGCGACAACCTCCTGCACCCCCTCGAACAGACCATGTCATCACTCCTGGCATGGCGCCGTCCGCCGGCACTGCAACGCTCATTCCTGGGTGTTCGGGCGGGACAACTCGGCGCGGCCATCCTCGGCTTCCGGGCTGCTGGCTTCCCAAACTCCGGCATCCGCTGGAGCCCGGACAGTGTCACCGATGGAAGCCCACTGGCGCTTGGAGGAAACACAAGCCCACAACCGATTCCGGACTTAAGGGAGCACCACGGACGCTCATGAAAATCGCCATCCTCGAAACATCCGCCGACATTGGCGCCTACGTCGCAGACATGATCGAACATCGCTTCGCAAGCGGCCGCCTCAAGGTCCTCGGCGTCGCTACCGGATCCTCCCCGCTGCCCGTCTACCGCGCATTGGCCGCCCGTTGCCCGGAACACATGCCAGGCTTGTCCGCTTTCGCCCTCGATGAATACGTGGGCATCAGCCCGAACCACCCCGAGAGCTACCACGCAGTCATCGACCGCGAAGTCACAAAGCCCCTCGGACTGGACCCGGAACGAGTCCACGTGCCGAACGGATATGCCACAGACCTCCAAGAAGCGTGCAGAAGCTACGAGGAACGCATAACAGCATCCGGCGGAATCGACCTCCAACTGCTGGGAATCGGCTCCACAGGACACATCGGCTTCAACGAGCCAACCTCATCCCTGAGCTCACGTACCCGAATCAAAACGCTCACACCCGAAACACGTCAAGACAACGCCCGCTTCTTCGGGAGCCCCGACGAAGTCCCAACGCACTGCCTCACCCAAGGGCTCGGCACCATCATGGACGCGAAGGAAGTCGTGCTGATCGCCCAGGGCCGATCGAAAGCAAAGGCCGTCGCCGGCCTCATTGAAGGTCCGGTAACTGCCATGTGTCCCGGCTCCATCCTGCAGATGCACCCCCACGCCACAGTGGTCGTGGATGAAGACGCAGCGACAGAACTCCAAAGGGTTGATTACTACAAGTACGTAGCCGATAACCTCCCCACGTGGCAAAGGTAGCCCAATGCTGTCGGGCACCCTCACACACGAACCCCCTCACCAGATACCGGCCCTTTCCTGCGACCTCATCGTGCACAGCACCCACCTGCTCGACGTACACGGAGCAGTGGCAGATGGGTGGGTAGCGGTAAGAGGCCGCCACATTATCGCCAGCGGATCGGGCATCACCTGGTGCAGTTACTCTGCACGAGAAGTCTTCGACGGCAAAGGACTCACCCTTGTGCCGGGGTTCATCGACCTGCATTGCCACGGCGCGGGCGGAGCGTCCTTCGACTCGGAACCCAACGACATCTTGCACTCATTGGCAATTCACAGGGCGCACGGCACCACGCGCTCCGTCCTCAGCCTCGTCACAGCCCCTCTCGAGGACCTCTGCCGCAGTTTGAACACCATTGCCGAGCTTACGAACACCAATCCGCTCATCCTCGGATCACACCTCGAAGGCCCTTTCCTCGCCACCGCGCGATGCGGGGCACATGACCCCAAGTACCTGATACATCCCACCCGCGCAGCAATAGCCCAGCTGCTGGACGCCGCACGCGGCACCTTGCGCCAGATCACTATCGCCCCCGAACTTCCAGGAGCTCTTGACGCAATCGAAGAATTCGCAAGCGTGGGAGTCACCGTGGCAATCGGCCATACCGACGCGGACAACGAGCTGACCAGGGAAGCTTTCGCCCGCGGCGCGACCTTGCTCACCCACGCCTTCAACGCCATGCCCGGTATCCACCACCGTGCGCCCGGCCCTGTCATGGCCGCCTTCAACGAACCGGGCGCCTCCCTCGAAATTATTCTGGACGGCGTCCACCTAGACCCAGCCATCGCAAAACTGGCATTCGACGCAGCCCCCGGTCGAGTAGCCCTCGTAACCGACGCCATGGCGGCGACAGGAGCCGAGGACGGAAACTACCGCCTTGGAAGCGTAGACGTCACTGTTGAACAAGGCTGCGCCCTCCTGACCGGAACCAACACCATCGCCGGATCCACTCTCACCCAGGACAGTGCACTCAGGAACGCAATCACCCTGCTCGAACTTCCGCCCGAAGCGGCCGTTGAAGCGTTGACGGCCACTCCCGCCCGCCTGGCGGGCCGCCACGACCTCGGAAGCCTGAACACGGGGAAAGCAGCCGACCTTGTCCTACTCGATGCGAGATACAACGTACTTGCCGTCTGGGCCGACGGAACCAGACAACTATGATCTCCTCGGCGTCTCAGACCTCGGCGAACTCGAACCGAAACATGCCACTCAACTCACCCGCCTTGTACCAGTGAGTCAGGCGGCTAACCAAGCCTCAAGCCTGGTCTAAGACCGATCTGCACGCCTACGTCTGCTCCCAACTGGATGCTCGCATCCGTTCTAGGGAACCGAACGCTGTCACAACTAACAATGCAAGGCTTGTTTTACAAGCCTTGCATTGTTAGCTGTGATCTTTGAGCGGTTCAACGGCGAGCAAGTATCAAAACCTGCAGTTCGCACTACCATTCCCACCCCACAGGCGGCTGTTCAGTAGCGAGCACCCTCCTAGTTGTCTTCGCCGTATGTATGGTTCCGCATTCGCCGAAGGGGCCTCGTTTGGTGAAGAGGACGGTGGCGTGGCGGTCGAAGTGGTCGATCCACCAGGACGACATTCCGCCGTTGGTTTGTGCTTCGAGCCATTGCCCGTACAGGGCGCGGAGCCTGTCGACGGCTTCGGGGTGGTTCCACCACTGGGAGCACCAGTACTGGTTCTGCGCTCGGTCTACGGACTCCAACATCGCCACCAAGCCTTCCACCCAGTCCACCAACTCCTCGGAGGTGAATGAGAAGTCCTCCTCCTCGTTGTAACCGTTAGGTTCAGTGCTTGCTGTGCCGCCGCCTGCCGTGTCATCTGGGCTGCTGATGGGTTCTGTCATGAGTAGTGTCCTGCCGTGCTGGTCCTGATGCGTTCGACGGTGGGTCCGATGTGGGCGGCGATGGCCTTGTCGCGGAACCAGGGGACGGTGCGGACGATGGTTCCGCCGCCGGTGGAGGTTTTCACCCACGCTCGATTAGCCGGCAGTTCCGAGAGCTGGGAGACGGACATGATGTCCCGCCGCTGGGTCTGCATGGATCGGGAGGACCCGTTCCTGGAGGTCGAGCTGCTGCGGACCTTCGCGTCGTACTGGCCGATGGTCTTGGACAGGGATTCGAGGAACGCGGTGTCGTCGGACCCGCCGCCGTAGACCTTGATTGCGGCCGCGGACCAAAGCGTGTCCCAGCCGGTGCGCTCGAGCATGGCCATGCCCTGTCCGCGTGTCTGGAAGTAGGAGCTGACGACAATGCCCATGGACCCAAAGAACGAATACCACTCGGGTAGCTGCTTGAGTTTGACGACGTTCCCCGACCTCATCCAGGTCAGCGACCAGCGGAACCGGCAGGCGTCCGCCGTTCCGTCGCGCTGCCTGCTGCGCGGCGGTAAACACCGCGTAGACGAGTGTGGACACGAACGCGGCGCCGGAGCCGCGGCGTCCTGCGAGAGCAGGATCAGGGTGTCCTTGTCGGTGACGAACCGGGCCGGGTCGAACACGGGGATACCCGGTGTCGGCGTGGACCAGGCCACGAGCTCGTCGTGCACGAGGGCGGAGGC
The DNA here is from genome assembly GCA_004001285.1 of Arthrobacter sp. MN05-02. Taxonomy (NCBI): domain Bacteria; kingdom Bacillati; phylum Actinomycetota; class Actinomycetes; order Micrococcales; family Micrococcaceae; genus Arthrobacter; species Arthrobacter sp. MN05-02. The sequence goes on along the minus strand of AP018698.1, from coordinate 60,367 downwards.
CATGCGTTGGGCGCTGGCGGCCACGGACCCGCGAGTGTCCTCCGGCTGGGCGTTCATGCCCTTCAAAGCCGACGCCGGGCCAGCATGGCCTGCCCGTTCGAGGAGTTCAGCTGGTTCCATGAAGTCCGCCGAGGATACCCATCGCAGGACGTCCTTCATCGTGCCGTCGCTTTCGCCGCCGCGAGCAGGCACCAGGACAGGAAGTCGCGTCCCTGCGAGTCGAACTGGGCGTCTCCCTTGCCCTGGCCGGCGTTCGGGGCGGACGAGGTTTCGAAGATCGACGCGACCTCGCCGGCGCTTACCGTGTCCGTGACACAGGTGAGCGGGTTGAAGATCATCGCGGGCCGGTGGCTGTCGCGCCAGATCCGCTGCGGGTCGAATAGCCACACCGTTCCGGTATCGGAGCGGGCGGCCAGGACCTCGGCGACGCCGTCGACCTTGTTGCTGGTCATGATGTACGGGCCGGGGGCCTCTAGGGCGTGACGGACGACCTGCGTTGTCGTCTTACCTCGCCCGGTCCCCCATACATGGGTCGAGCACTCCCGCCACCCTGGATCACGGCCTTGGTCCCGGTGTCGCCGGCGTACCCGATGGTCAGGCCCGGGCCGATACCTTCGGCGGTCGGGTGGAGGCGGGCTGCTTCGGTGAGGCGGGCATCGAGCATCGCCGGGCGCATCTTCCCGCCAGGGCTCATCCGACGCGACGCCTCCGCGGTCTTGGACACAGGGCGGGTGCTCCACCACGCAAAGGCAGCAAGGACCACGACCGCTTCCGCGCCGAGCAACCAGCTCGCCGCCGCCGGCCACGGATCCCCAGTAGCCAGTCCGATGGCGAGGGGTGATCGGGTTCCATGGGAGGTCGGTGGGAACCGGTGTGAACGCTTCCCCGAGGTGGACCAGGGCGACCGCGGCGAACACGGCCAGGGCCAGAGAAGAGAACGCGATGACAGAACCGTTCTCCTCGGTTTTCATCGGTTCACCTTCGCCTGCGCAGCAGCCCACGCCTGGTTCGTGTTGTGGGCCCTGAGTTCACCGGCTGTGAGGTTCACCCGGAACGGCACACCGGGCTCTGACCCGGTTTTCAGCATGAACCGGCCCCGCCCCGGGGGCGGTGACACTTGGTTGGTGTTGGGGTTCATCGAACCCTCGGCTGACCAGCCGACCAGCATCGCCTTCTCCCGCTCGGAGACGGGGAAGACTGTTTCCAGCAGGTCCATCTCGTTCTGCGCGAGTCCGCCGAGGATCTTCACGGATGAGCGTTCCACGAAACCAGTAGCGATTTTCGTCAGCTCGTCCGTGGACAACTGCAGGTCCTTCATCGAGTGCGTAATCATCAGCTGCCCCAGGCCCTTGGTCCCGGTTCAGGCGAGTAATCGAGTCGATCTGGTGGACCAGCAGCTCACTGGCACGGAGGGACTGCCACAGCTCATCCATGATCATCAGGTGATGGCGCTCCTCCATCAACCCGGCATCAGCGAGGGTCTTCGCGGCTGAGATGCCGGCCTGACCGTAGGACCAGCACACTGTCTGCACCGCGGCGCGGAGCGTCAACTGTGACTCGTCGATGAGAGAAATGTCGAAGTCCACGGAAGTGTCGATCTTCATTTCCTTGGTGGTCTGCTGGCAGAACACGTCCCCGAACGGTCCGTGCTCACCCAACGCGTTCAGGCCCGCCAGGAGGTTCTTGACCTGCGGCAGGTACTCCTTGGAGTCCTCGATGAGCAGCGCCGACTGGATCTGAGGTGGCGCGGACTTGATGGCGGCGACGACGTCGCCGACCAAAGGTTGCCGGTCCTCCGCTTCCGCTTTCTCGGCCGCCATGGCAATCGCCATGGACAGCACCGTCTGTTCCTGCTTCTTCGCGTCCAGCGGTTCCTTGAACACCAGTTCGATGAGCCCGGTGAGGGTCATCAGGCGCCGGGAGTGGATCTCGGCGCGCATCTGCCGCTGCATCGGGGCTGGCAGACGCTCGAGTTCCCGCCACAGCGGACCGGCGTCGAGTGGGTTGATCGCTCCGACGCCGGGGGCGACCTGTACGACCTGCCCGTTGGTTTCCAGAACCACTCCGGCGAAGTCGGGTTTGAGGTCCCCGGCCACGAGGATCAGGAACCCCTGGTCGATCAGCGCCAGGGCCATGCGGACGGCGACCGAGGACTTCCCCCGACCGTTCAGGCCCAGGATGAAGCCGGACGGCGAGGAGATGATGCCGTGCAGGAACAGCGAAATCGGATCCCCACACACCACCGAACTGTTCAGCAGGTTCCGACCCAGAACCGCGCCGACCAATGGCGAGGACGTACCGACACAGAACGGCCACAGGCCCGCGGTCTGGTTCGACGTGGCGGTGAACTCCGGCGGAGGTTCCACCCACGTCACCATGCCGCCCTCACGGACCCGCATGCCCTTCTCCGTATGTTGCGGAAACGACGCAGCCGTAACGGCGGCCGCCGCTTCGGAGCGGCCTAGGAACCGGTCCATCACCTTGTCTACGAGCTGGTCAAAGGCGGACATTACAGGGCCTTCCTGACGTCGGAGGAGATGGTGGCCAGGTGCTCAGGGACGAGCCCGAGCCCGAGGTTGAAGGAGAACGCGGCGTCGTCGTTGTAGTCACACGACCGCATCCGGATCTGGATACCGGTGGCGGCGTTCCGCATGATTTTCGCCTCGACAGCCTGCAGTTGCTCCGGGCTCTCAACCGTCGCGGTGACGCCGATGGCGAAGCGCACGAGTGCCGCTCCTTCGGCTTGTTCCCGCTCGGCCTTGCGTGCCTTCTCGAGAGAGCGATGATCTGCGAGCTGGTCGGGCGGCGGCCCTTCTGGTTCGTGGCGAACTGCGCATTGGTGAGTGCCTGCGCGACCTGCTGCGCCGACTTCTCTGGCGGCTGCGGGCGGTAGAACACGGTGACACGCTTCTGCAGCATGCTCGCATCCGGGCCCAGCAGGGCCACCAGGGCGTTCTCGCGGAACGTCCCGGCCGGCGGCTTGAACATCTGCCACGACTTACTCGTCACCCCGGCGTGGTCGTACCGGCCCGGGTACCCGATCGTCCGAGCGGCAGACGGTCCCACTTCGTGCCAGGTAAGGCCGGTCCCCGCGCCGGAGAGGCGGGCGCGTTCGACGGCGGCCGCCGCGCGCGGGTTGAACGCGACGTAGGTCTGGTCGGTCAGGTCAGCGGCCCGCATGAGAGACACGTTGCCAGCGCCGACATCCTCAAGCTCTTCCTTGAAGCCCTGCAGGAGGGACTTCACATCGGCCACCAGCTCCTCGACGGAACGCTCCGGTGCCCGGTCCCCGTCATTGGCCTTGCCGCTGAATGTCAATGCCACCCACTGCTCGAGCTTGGGTACGTCGAGGTTAAGGTCGTTCACCACGTCATCCATCACCTGCCGGGCAAAAGGCGGGCACCTCGTGGGACCCGGCCTGCTGCCGGGCGACCGCGATTGCGTCCGGCAGGCGTTCGCCTGGATCGGTCGTCGATTGCGTGGTCACTGAAATCTGCTCGACCCGTGCGTTGGAGCCGGCGTCGCGCTGAAATGCTGCCCATGATCCGACGAGCCGGTTCACGCGGTCCTGATCCAGCAGACCGAGCCCGGAGGAGTTGGTGGAGAAGAACACGGTGCCGGTCTTCAGTTTCGGGTGCCACAACATGACGCCCTCGTTGCCGAAGAGGTCCTGAAAGTCGATCAGCTCCGTCGCGGCCAGCAATCCCGGTGCACGAAACGATCCGTCGGGGATCTGCGAGACAGGGCCGGACTTGTAGACGGTCTTCCCGGCCTTCTTGGCTTTGGAGTGCATGCTGCGCGCCAGCCACCGCTCAGGCTTGGAACGGCCATGACGGTCCTTGGAGCCGAGGATCGTGGCCGCGATGAATGCGACCAGGGCGATGCCGACGGCCACCCAGATCTGCGAGGCCATGATCGCGATGAACACCCCGACTGCACCCGCGCCCAGCACGACGGTCGAAGCCATGGAGAACCCCATCAGACCTGCCGTCCGGTCTTCTGCGATGTTGCCGTACTGCCTGACGATTGTCTGTTCAGTGCTCAACTGTCATCCCCACTTTCCACTGCGCGTTCCATGTCCCTTGCTGCTTCCCGTAGCGCGTACTCGATGCGTTGCTGGTTCTGGGCCGATTTGTCCGCTCCGGACGGCGCCCCAGCCCGGAACCCTTCCGCCGTCGGGGACATCGCGGGTGCTGCCCCAGGAGCTTCCGTCGGAGGCCTGTCACCTGCTGCTGCGGGCTCGGCCCCGTTCGGTCCTCCAGCTGATGAGCCGCCATCACCGGCACCGGAACTGGTACCGGCTGGTGCTCCCGTCGGTGATTCCATGGGCGCGCCCTCGCGCTCCGCCTGAGGCTGCGCGCCCGTCGGTCCAGGCGAACCTGATCCACCAGCACCGGCATCACTGACCGGGGACGTATCTGCCCCTGATCGTTCCGGGCGCGGCTCCGCACCCGACGGACCACCAGAACCTCCACCAGACCCGCCACCGGGGCCGCCAGTACTTCCTCCGAATGCCCCGCCACCTGCGTCCGATGCCGGCGCGGTGGGCTGTTCTGGCCTCTGCTCCGCCCCGGACGGGCTGACCCCACCAGTTCCGCCACCGGTGCTACCTGCACCACCAGGCGTTACAGCACCGGTGGCTCCGCTTCCGCCTCCACTGGCTGCGGCAGCACTGCTGCTGGTGCCTGCGGTCGCAGATGCTTCTACGGCAGTGGCCACACCAGTTGCAGCGGCGCCTCCACTTGTAGCGGCCGCTTCCCCGGCCGTCACTGCGGCCCCTCCACCAGTGACGGCGGCTGCACCCCCGCCACCACCGCCTGCAGCTGCGGCGCCGGCTGCAGCGCCAATCCCTCCGGTGAGTGCTCCGATGGCGACGGCACCGCCGACCATTGCCAGGCCGGATGCTCCCATGCCCTGCGGTCCTGCGCTGACGGCAGGCACGAGGACCTTCGCCAGGGCCGGCATCGCAACGCAGGCACTGCAGATGATCACGAGACCGGTGATCAGACCGATCGCGGTGTTTCCGAGTTCGTTGTCCGCGGTGCCGTTGATGCCTTTCAGGAGGGCGAGTCCGGCCCCGTACAGAATTGCGGCGGCGGGCTTGAAGAGGACGACGGCCGCCAACCAGCCGACGGCCTTATCAAAGGACTTCCGTCCGCGTTCGGTTTGCGACGCGGCCGCGAAAATTGGCAGGACTCCACAGAGTGCGATCGCCGCACCGTAGGAGAAGATGACGATGACCGCGTTGATGATCGCTCCCAGCAGAGCCAGAGGCACGATGAAGAGGACGATGCCCGCGAGCTGCATGGTCATCGTGGTTCCCGTGAGAGCTTCCAAGCCCATCGCAGTTCCGAGCCCGTCTTCCTGCGCGGACCCGGAGATGGTGGTCACCAACCACGGTGCAAGGACGTCGGTGACCCCGAACAGCAGGCCCACCATCGGAACCGCGATCGCGGTCGTCAAAATGGTGCGCACCATACCCATGATCAAGTTCTCGGTCGAGGCGCGGTCCTGGTCGCGGGCGAGCTTGATGAGCGCAAATGCGGTCCCGATGACACCGGCCATGCCGACGAAGATCAGCGTCGACTGCTGGATGCGGTCGGTTGCGGATCCTGCACTCATTTCCGGTGCGCCGATTTTCAACCACCAGGTACCAACGAAGTTGATCATCTCCGTCAGGACCTGCACGACCCAGCCCGCGAGGAATTGGATCAGTTTTTCGACGGCGCTGCCGGCGATACCTTCAAGAAGATCCTCAACGACCGGCATCAGCTCTTCGGCCCCCACTCGATATACGGCTGGCCCTGGTACAAGTCCGAGGTCATCAACTCGGTACCGGATGCCGGGTCCAGCTTCCAGTCACCGTCTTCCCACAGGAGGTCGGCCTGAACGGAAACCTGACCGACAAGACCATTCGACGAAGGAACCTCGTAAATCAACCGGTACGAGGCTGCCTCCTCGGAGTAGAAGTCCTGCGCGTAGCCGATCAGAGTTGAGGCAGCCGATGCGGTTCCGTCCGCGGCCTGTTCCAGACCGTCCCGGATGCGCTTGGCTTTCTCAGCCAGCCTGTCTCGGTCTGGGCCCTCGGCGATGGCAACTTCTACGTTGTCGGCTGCTTCCTCGCTGGCCGAAGGATCTATGGCCATCGCATAGGTTGCTGCTGCCATGAGTGCGCCTGCTTCGTTGTGCGCGAAACCAACCCGAAGACCGGAGGGCCTCTTCTCGCAGCCGCCGAACTCGGAAAACGGAATTACGTTGTAACCGCCAGCTACCCATTCCTCGACCGCTGGTGCATTGTCAGCCACAGATGCGTCGTCGTTATTGAGGTCAGTCTGGCAATCCCATGCGGCGTCCGCGTCCGCGACAGGGCCTGCCGTCGCGGACGCGGACGCGGATGCGGAGGCTGGGGATGATGGTGCTGTCTGCGTTGCGGCGTTGGTGGGTTCTGCTGCCGGTTCGTCGTTGCTGGGGAAGAGGAATACCCGCAAACCCCACGCGAGGAGGCCGACCAGCACCAGGGCCAGCAGCATCACGGCAGCGCCGAACCACTTCGGGCGGGCCTTCGGTTCCTGAGTGGTGTCCTGTGTGCTCATCGTGTCCTTCTCTCGATCAGATGGGTAGGCGTTGTTGCTCAGGTAATTGCAGTCCACACTGCACCCGAAGCGCCCAGCAGGCAGGCCGCGACCATAGGCCAGATGGGTGCCTCGATCTCGTTGCCCTGCCGGCGGTTCCTGCCAGCGGAGACGAGGCCGAAGATGAAGAAGACGAACAGGACCAGGCCCGCGCCCCACAGGACCCAGCCGATAACCTGGGTCAGGCCCTCGGTGCCGGGAGGCTGCGTCGGGGTGAAGGTCTGCGCCGAGAGCGATCCTTCACGGACCGGAGTGAGCGCGTTGGTGGTGGTCAGGGTGTGTGCTGCCAGAGTGTTTCCGAACATGATGGTTTCCTTCTCTCAGTGCCCGGAGCGGGCGATCTTTTCGATTTTCCGGAGCACGCTTTTCAGCCGTGTCCCGGAAGCTTGTGGGGCGACGCCAACCTCGCGCCACGAGGGTTCATACGGTGCCGTCATGGCCACCGGGAACATCCGCGCAACCCAACGCGCGAAGTCCAGGGTCGGCTTCGTCAGCCGGTTCTTGGGCCGGTCGTGGACGATCACCAGGCCGACCAGTTCGTAGGGCAGCTGCCCGGACGCGGACTTACGGGCCAGCTGCTGCGCGGCCTCCAGGGAGGACGCACTGGTCGAGCAGACCAGCAGAGCCCGGCCTGCGTACGTGGGGCGCCGCTCGGATTCATCGACGACGTTTTCCGAGCACAGGCCCGCGAGGGTGCTGGTGCCGACACCACCGGAGGCACCGACCAGCCACAGGGTCGCGCTAGTCACCGCCACGGGGGTCGCTGGTTCGGCTTCCTCGACAGGCTCTGCGGCGAGGGTCTGCTGAATGTTCCGTGGACCCCGCAGTGATTCGCGCTGCCCGAGGATCGGGTCATCGTCGATCGGGTCTTCCTGCGGTGTCACCTCCGGCTCGTTGACGAACGGGTTGCGTTGCGGGGTCACGGTCACAGTCCCTCAGCGATCTGCGCTGCTGCCCGGAGCCAGGCGCGGCGGGTCTGCGGGAGCATCGAGGAGAACCGGATCCTGCCCTCGATCAGCGACGGATCGTAGGGCACAGTGACGACCGACTTCACGAACGGGCGGAAGGACTCAGCCAACTCGTTCAGCTTTGCCAACCCGTGGGATGGGGTGCAGCCCAGGACGATCACCACGGCGCGGTCCGCCAGTGACTGCGCGTGCTCATCCCCTGCACGCAGGGCGCTGAGGACTCGGGATGCGCCTTCGGCGGCGTCGTCGACGGACTTGACCGGGATGACGACCTGGTCGGAGTGCCCGATCATCGCCTCCCAGTTGTCCCCGCGTTCGGTGTTGCCCGAGTCCATGAGGATCAGCCGGTAATACTTCGCGGCCACCGAGTAGAGGCGGTGAACCTCGTCGCCGGTGACCTCGTGCCGCTTCTTCGCACCCGACCGGTCATCGGATCGGAGTACGTCGTACTGGTCCGAGGGCTGGTGGTGGACGTAGGACGCCAGATCCCCGGCCCGTGCGCCGGCGGTCATGAAGTAGTCGGTCTGCTCGAGGAGATCGACCACCGTCGCCTCGTGGCCGGCGTCGAAGGTGCGCCAGCCCAGCGAGCCGAGCGAGTTGTTGTTGTCCCACGCTAGGACACCGGAACCGCCGAGGCGGGCGAACACAGCGGACAGGCAGATCACCGTCGGCGTCTTACCGGCGCCACCCTTGGGGTTCAGGACCGTGATCGTGCGGGGCCCGGCCCAGTGCTGAGAGACCGTCTTTTCATCCCGGCGCTGCTCCAGCTCCGCCGGCGAGGCCGAGAGCTTCAACCCGAACTGATTCAGCACACCACGGACCCCGACCTGTGCCGGCGAGTCAGCGTCCGGCCGGTCGACGAACGACGGCATCGCCGTCCGGCGGGTCGGCAACGGCTCCACGATTGGCTCGACTACCCGTGAGGCCGTCGCTGCCGATGCTGTTGTCTCGGGGACTACCGGAGCCTCAACCGAACCGGGAGTGGGAGCGGCAACGGGTGCTGCGGCTTCCACCGCGACCGCCGGCACGGTCGGCTCTTCGGGTGTGACCGGGGACGCCGCAGGTTCGATCGCTACGGCGGGTTGTGCTGGCCCGCTTTCCGTCGGATCACTGGCGATGTCCTGCTCGATAACGGCGCCGTCGGTCTGAACGAGGATCGTCCGGGAGCCGGACGGATCCTCGATGTGCAGCTCGGTGGCGGTGCTCGTCTCGGCCGCGAGGTCGGTCGCAGTGTTCATGACGGAGCGGCGGGCTTCCATGACTGAGGGGTAGCCGGCGGTGGTTTTCTCGCCTCCCAGGTCGAGTTCGAGGGTGCCGGCCGGGTCGATGACAGCGGTCATTCTCATCAGGGGTTCTCCTTTGGGGGAACAGTCGAGGTGGGGCTCGCAGTAGAAGTAGAAGTAGGAGTGGAAGTCGGGTCAGAGGTGGAAGCTGAGGTGGTGGTGGGTGTTGCTGTGGGTCGGGGTGCGACCTGTGTCAGCGCATACAGCAGGCCGTCTGAGGATCCTCCGGCTCGGGTGATTGCCTTGCCGTTGTCGGTGATGACGTCAGGGATCGCCGCGCGGGCTGCGTCGGTCGTGGTTTCGGTGACGCCCTGCGCGTTGATTCGCAGCTGCTCGGTGTTGGTGGTGACCCAGGCGTAACCGGCGGCGAGCTTCCCGGCTCCGGGCAGGCGGTGGGCCTGCTTCTGGTCGACGTTGACCAGGACCGTGCCGGCCAAAAGTAGGCCGTTCGCCCGGTCCACCTGCATACCGGAGGTGTCGACGTCGGTTCCTTCGACGTCGACGATGCCGACCTGCGTCGCCTCCGTCGCGTCGGTCGCGTCCCCGAGTGAGTAGAAGCCGATGGTCGTTCTGTCGTCGGTCTTCCAGGCTGCGATGACTGTCCCGTTCACGGATCCGAGGACCGTCACCAGTTCCGCCCCGGCAGACGGCGCAGGCAGCTTCGCCGGGGCGGGTAGGGCTGCCGAGTCCTGCGTGACCCGCCAGATGCGGCCCGAACGCGAATCGGCTGCCACCAGGTCATCGCCGAGGGCTTCGATGGGTTCCGCGGCCGCCGGAACCACCCGCGCCGCTGTGCTGCCGTCAGCTGCGACGATGAGTGTCCGCTTGTTCGGCAGATCCACCCGAGGCGCGGTACCGCTGTCCAGGACGATCGTTCCGTCCTTGGGGACGTCGACGCGGATGGGGTCCGGTCCGTCGCCGAACAGCACGAGCTCCCGGGCGGCGGCCGCCGCGACCCGGGATTGCCCGTCGAGGGTAAACAGGGCCAGCTGCGCGACCGTGAACGGTGCGGTACGCGTCCACCGTTCCACCCCCGTCCGAGGGTCATGTCCGATCAGCTTTGAGCCGTCCACGCTCACCGGCTGCCCCGAGGGATCCAGGATCGCTTTCACAGTGGATCCGGTCATCGGCGTTGTCCAGTCACCGTAGGTGTCCCACCCGGCAGGAGCCGGGACCGGCAGCTGCGCGGGAGGCGGTGTGTAGATCGTCGCGACCGGCTCGGCCGTGTCGTCCTGCAGCGTGTAAAAGGCACTGAAACCGACCGTGACCGCCAGGACGCCCGCGCTCCCCCACAGCACAGCCTTCCGGTGCGCAGGGGTGCGACGGCGCGCAGCCTTCGACCCAGTACGGGCAGCACCAGCACCTGTGCCGCCGGCAGTGCCGGTGGAGGTGGTGTCTTCCCGTTCCTCTAGCGTGCCCAGTTCGGCGTCGACGATCATTTCGTAGACCTCGCCGTCCTCGGTGTGGCCCTGCACCCGGCAGGCGGCCAGACCCAGACGCCGGCACGCTTCCGCGGCCGCATCGGCCGCGACGTCAGCTGCCGAGACCTCGTCGAGCACCGGGTAGGTCAGGATCTCGCCGTTCGCGTCCGCGACAATCTCGCCCTCGCCGATGGTGAGGCGGATGATCGGCCAGGAATGCACTGCCGGAGTCACTTGCCTTCCCCCGTCCTCGAGCCGGGCATCGCGGCGGTCATGTCACGGATCTGGTGCCCGACGACGTCCCACCGACCGTCCGTCTTCTCGAGGTACACGGTCACCTGCCGGTGACCGCCACCCTCCAGTGGCGTCTCATCACGGGCTACCCAGCGCCACGTCACGTCGAGGACCCGAATCGCCTTGTCCGGGGCGACGTCCTGTGCGGCGTCACCGATCGCCGGAACCGCCCGGGGCACGCTGTAGGCACCATGTTCGGCTGGTTCCAACCATTCGCCGTTGCTCGCGTTGCGCTCAGGCTCCACCTGGTTCGCCGCCCACTCCCCACTCATCAGGGGTATGGCGCGCACCGCGGCCGCCGTCTCGGTGCGGTCCACCGTCGTATCCCACGAATGCAGCATGAGAGCCGCGACCCGAGCGGTCGAGTCGACGTCGGAACGGTCAGCATCCTCCGGCGAGGCGAACGTGTTGCCGCCCAGGACCTCCTCGGCAGGGAACGAGGCATAGGAACCCTCGTAGATGGTGGTCGGCGCGGAAATTGGGGCTGTGTCTTCCGATGCTGGCGCGTCGGAGGCGCAGCTGGTCAGGGCGATCATCGAGACCGCGAGAGCGGCGGCCCGGTACGGGTAGGTGTGTGGGCGACGGGTCATCGCACCCACGCTCCTTTCTCTTTCAGGATCGGCTCCGGATCGAGGTTCCAGCCCTGGTACGGGTAGACGACCTCCGGTGCTTCCGGCTTGTAAATCTCGAAGTGCAGGTGCGTGGCTACCAGCCCGAGGCCGGCCTTATTGCCCTCGGTGCCGACGACGTCGCCGCGCTTCAACCTGTCCCCCACGGCCACGCTGTAGGCGTTGAGGTGGCAGAATGCGAACCCGAAATCGGGATCGTCGCCGTCCTCCTTGGCGATCACGCAGCCGTCCTTGTCGTTGAAGCCCGTGATGCGAAGGTCAGTCGGTGCGATGACAGGTCCGCCGTTACCGGTACCGGCGCCCGGGGTCGAGAGGTCAACCCCGACGTGGTCCTGCGCCCACGCGGGCAGGCCCGGGATATTTCGGTGGCCGTAGCCGGAGGTGAAGACACCACCCGGTAGTGGGTTGGTCCACTCGCCATCACCGAGGTCGCCGTCCCACGCGACCGTCCCCGCCGGAGCCGTGCAATCGGCAGAAAACTCGCCCTGCCCGGAGGCCAGGATCTTCTCGACGTACTGCTGGGTCTCCGTGAACGCCGGAATGCCCTTGGCCGCCTGTACAGCACCCGGGCCGGCGTTGTAGGCCGCGAGGGTCAGGCGAACCAGCAGGTCGGCGTCATCACCGGCCAGCGGCTGCACCTGCTCTTTCAGCGCGGCCATGTAGCGCCCGTAGGCAGGGATGGCGTCCTCGGCCGAGAACGGATCCCAACCCTCCCCGTACATGGCCCAGGTCCCGGGCATGAACTGAGCGACACCCTGAGCCCCTGCAGGGCTCCGCGCGCCTTCATTCCAGCCCGATTCCTGTTTCAGCTGCGCCGCAACCACGCTGACCGGCAGGCCAGCCGCCTTCGCCGCAGCATCCACCAGGCCGTCCCACCCGTTCGGAACGGCAGGTGTCAAAGCAATGCCACCAGTAACCTCACCGACCGCCGAGGTGGAACATCCCGCGGGTCTTTCCTCGGTCTGCGTTACAACTGCAACCGCTCCGACACTCACCAAAGGCAAACCGGCGAGGATCGGAACGATCAACGCCAAGGCAAGCAGCAGTACAGATCTGCGCTTGTCCTCTTCGTCCACCGCTACCTCCTTCTCGGGAGTGAGGAGCACGGACCGTTTAGGCAGCGCCCGGTAAAATCTGAGAGGTTAGGGAAACAAGCTGATGTCAATTCCTTAGTTTCTACAATATCTCAAATTTTGACATCGGGGCTACGTGCTGCATCGTACCCATCTAGGAATTCCAGCGAAGGAGGTGCCGTGGCTGTTTCTGGTTCTGACTTCAAGCAATGGCTAGAAGGACGCGGCATCACGACGTCGGCAAGCGAGCTGAGTCGGCTCACTGGACTGCATCGCGTCACGGTGGGCAATCAGATGAGGCGCGGCAACGTTCCAGAGTCGACCGTCGTCGGGGTCGCCCGAGCCTACGGAATTGACCCCGTCGCAGCGCTAGCGGACTTCAGGGAGTACGAAGACCTTGACAGTCGGCCACGCTCTCCAACAGCGGCCGAAGTGCTCAGTCAGGTTCATCACGCGGACCTCATGGTCGAGCTTCAGCACCGAACCCATGCCCGTCTTTTCCCGCGTGATGACCATGTCAGGATCGATTTTCCGCACGACGGTTCCCATCGTGCGTGGATCGACGCCATCGACACCGGAGATGTCCGCCACGATGTGGCAGAGAAAACAGGCACGGCAATTACGTACCTGTTCACACAGCTTTCGGACAACAAGCTCACGCCCATCCAGGCGGTCACGGCTGCTCGGGTAAGTGGCACGTCCCTGGTGGCTGGCCTTGTCGTCATAGGGCTCATCACCACGGAAGAGGGCGACTGGCCCGAAGATGTCAGGGAGACTGCCCTGAGGGTAATGAAGCACGATGAGCTCATCGAGCTTATTCAGCAACGTCTGAACCTCCTCCAGCGCCGCGTGCGGCAGCGCAAGGAGGCACTCGAGTACGCCGAGAAACTTACGGACCTAATCGGGTAAGAAACGAACGGATCTGATCCGATGAATGACAGCATCTACATCATTTCTGTCAGCCTCATGCTGATCCTTCTTGGTGGTCTGACGTTCTACCGTTTGACGTCCACGAGGACGCCGGAAGGAGCCAGAGCACTGTGGCGCCCCAGTGGTCGGCTCGCGCTCATGGGGATCCTGCTGACCACCGCCTACATCGTCTCCTTACCGAGTGTTTACACAATGATGGAAGCCATTGTGCCCCTCTCCAACGGGACCGACTTCGTTGCCAAGTGCTGCGCGATGACCGCAGTGGCGTTCCTCGGCGTCCATCTCGCCATTGCCTACAAATCTGAGACTGCCCTCCGATGGATTGTCGGATCTCGTGGTGCCCTGGCCCTCGGCATCGCCGCCCTCGGCGTCTTCATCACCCTCATCGCCGCAGACACTCCAGAGCCTTCGCCCCGCCTGGTGGCCTATGCGGACCAGCCGGCGGTGGAGGTCAACGAGTGGATCGTCCTCGCATACACCGCCTATATCCTTGGGCCCCTACTCCAGCCGATCTTCCGCGACAGCCAAAGGAACCCTCTGCGCTTTGGGCGGCTAGCATCGAGGCTTATCTTTATCGGCTTCGCACTCTCCCTAGCGCGCACTCTCGCATACCCACTGGAACTACGCGCCGGGCCCGAAGCGTTCTATGTCTTTGAACTGGTCACGCACGTGTCGACAGCCTGCGTGGTCCTAGGGCTCTGGGCGTTTGCAATTGCCCGACGCCGGCAGCTGGCCCGCAAGAAGCTCGACACGGACTTGTCGATTGAGTGAGGAGAGGAATGTGAATCAGACGCCACCAGAGGCCAAACGCGCTGTAGAGCGCATCCTGACTAAGGCCAACCCGGAGAACGAGGCCGCCTACGCGGTCATCTTCCGCGCCGTGAAGATTTGCATCGAGGCCGGGATGGACCGCCGGCAGACGGCCCGCTACCTCGGCGTCTCCGCCCGCCGCATCGACAAGCATGGCCAGTACTTCCGCACCGCCAAGTCAGTCAGGACCATGTTCGGAGAAGCATTCCGCTCCACGTCAATTGACACACCAGCAGAGGACGCGAAGAAGCAGCTCGTTGACTGGGCTTGGAAGAAGTAGCGCGAGATTCATTTACTTAATCTCAAGGGATTGTGCCATATTGGTACAGTCCCCTGCTTGCTATGGAGAGTGCTTCGACCGTCGCTCGCAAGGTGCAGTTCAACGAGCAATGAAAGGCGCTACGTGCAGAAGAGCTTGCTCCACCAACACCGCGAAACCGCACCGGCAGTGTGTTGCACTGCTCACGCCGCGCTACCCGGCCGGCTTGTCACGCCGTCGGCAATCTGGTCCAACTTAGGACCTCCCGCTGACTGCAACCACCTGCGCCGAGGAGCACAACAGCTACTGGGATGTCGCCGGCCACCAGTACCAGAACATGGGACTGTGAGCGTCGCCCGGGAAGAAATAAACCGCGACACGCCCACACAGTCTGGGCTTAACCCATTTCAGAAATCTAGAGTGCTCAGTATGGCTATTCAGAGGAACAGGTCGGTTGGCCGCCCATCCAAGGGCGATCGCCATGTCGTTACCGCGCGGATTCCCACTGCTGAAGCAGAGAAGCTTTTCGCCATCGCTGAAGCACTGGGCACGTCGGCCAGCTCGTTCATCGCCGAAGTGATGTCCGAGAAACTGGCGTCCATGAACCTCGAGCAGATCACAAACCAGGAGGCACTGCCTCTCTCCAAGGCTTCATAAAAAAGAAGGCCCGCCGAAGCGGGCCTTCTCATATTCAAGTTTCCAAGCTCCACACCGTCGTTCCGCCAAGATCACCGGTGAAGAGCTCAACCGAGTACGTCCTTCTCAGGTCGTGCCCTTAGTTGAAAGTGTACACCGAGTGCTTGAAGCACCTCCAGCTCTTTATGCCGCGCCACGCCGTGACGATTCCCACCACGCTGCTGCATGGGTCCTCGCACCGCTGATTGCAGGTCAGCCCTCCTACCGCCTCGGGCGGTGGAAGGATGGCCGGTTCCAGTACCCGCAGCCCACCACCGCCCTGCGGATCACTGGGACGCTGCCGGCAAAGCCAGCCGCCGTGATGATCCACGACGTCGACGGCACCGTCCGCACACTGTGCCTTGACCTCGACACGTCTAAAGCACGCAAAGCCGTCGTCGACGACGACGCTCAGCGTCTAGGGGACCTCCTGAACACGGCCGGCCTGTCCTATGTCGAGGACCAATCCCCCAGCGGCGGACGCCACCTATACGTGCCACTGCAGGACCCCCTTACCGCGGCCGAGGCACGCCAACTCGTCGAAGCCCTCGGCCGGCGTGCGCCGAGCTTGGATCCGAGCCCGCACCAGAACGTCGTCCACGGCTGCATCCGCGTCCCTGGATCCGCCCACAAGTCCGGCGGGCACCAAACGCTCATCACGCCGCTCACCGACGCCTACGGGATTCTTACCCGACGCAACCCCGCCAGCGCGCTGGCCGCGCTGCGGAGAACCCTGGCACCGGAGCTCTACCGCCTCGAGCAGGACCGGCGACGAGCCCAGGCCCGCGCAGCAGCCGCTACGACCGCCCTGCAGGCAGCAACTACACCGGGTACTAGGCCGGGCGTCGCCTCCGCTGCCCGCAACGACTCTCCTCTGCGCGCGGCGGCCCGAACCGGGCTGTACGACACGAGCCGGTACGCCAGCGACTCGGAAGCCCGCATGGCCGTGCTGAACCATTTCGCTGCCTGCCACTGGACAGTGGACCAGGTCCGAGCCGGCATGACCGGACCCTACGCCGGCCTCGCCGCCCTTGACGGGACTAAGGCCGAGCGACTCCTGCCCATCGAGTGGGCCAAAGCCCAAGCCTGGACCGCCACTCGAACCTCCACCAAGAACCCCGCCCAGCGTCCACGGGAAGCGACTGCGCATAACTACAACACAAGCCATACTTCGCTCACGGGGGGCACGCCCACCTCCTCTTCGGACCCCAGCCACCACTCCATCCATCAGCTCGTGAACGATCTCGAGAATGTCCTCTACGCGATCCTTGACCAACGACTCCAGGGCCAGGGTCGGGTCGGTATCAGCTTGCGGTTCCTCATCCGGGCGGTCCTGGCGTACATGCGCACGAACGAAACCAACATGCTTGACGTCGGCTGCCGCACCTTCGCTGTAGCACTGGGCAAGGATCACGTCACCATCGCGCGCCTTCTCCCAGCCCTCGAGGCCGTATCAGCGGGCATCCTGACCCGTATTGATCGTGGTCGCGGACGCAACGCCGACACCTACCTCGTACAGCTCCCTCAGCAGTTCGAACAGCTCGCCCGCGACCTCACCTGGCGCAAGGGCAAGATCCACGCCATCCGCCCCGTCTTCCGGGTCCTCGGGGACGTCGCAGCCCTCGCCTACGAAGGCATCGAACGCGGCCGCCACTCCCCCACCACCGCAGACCTCGCCCGCACGACCGGGATCTCCCGCCGCGCCCTGACCGATCACCTGGCACACATGGAGGCCTTGCAGATGATCCGCCGGCACCACGGCACCTGGGAAATCGTGGCCACCACCGGCCTGGTAGACCTTGCAGAGCGTCTCGGCGCCACCGAAGACCGAGAACAGCAGATCACCCGCTACCGCAAAGAACGCGCCGCCTGGCACGCCTGGCTCGACCGCCACCTACTCCCCCACCTCGAAGAACACGAGCTGTACGACCTCGAAGTGGACGAGTACTGGCAACCGCCCATGAACGACGAACATCAACAACAACGAGTCCTCTGGCACGCGGCCTGACCGCATCGCTCCGCCGTTCACCAGAGAGACTGCACAGGGATGCAGAAAAACTGTTGTCTGTGCACACGTCTTTCTGTGTTTCAGTGATACGGTCGAACTATGAAAGTCGCCCTCGTGAATCTCAAAGGTGGAGTAGCGAAAACCACCAGTTCGATCTACATCGCGGCCGCGCTAGCCCAGAAAGGTACTGTCGTCCTCCTCGACGGTGACCCCAAGGGATCTGCCTCAGACTGGACAGGCCTGGTCGAAGACAGCGGCGAGCCGATGCCTTTCACAGTGAAAGTCGTCAATCAACGCACCATGAAAAAAGCTGCCCAGGGCTTTGACTACGGCGTGATTGACACTCCCCCGGGTAACCCGCAAGTCATCGATGCAGCCATCGCCACCGCCGACATCGTCGTGATCCCCACCGACGCTTCAGCCATGGACATTCAGCGCGTCTGGCCCTCAATCGAAGCAGCCGCACGAGCAGGCAAGCCTGCAGCCGTACTTATCGTCCGCGCGCGCCTGAACACCAGAAGCCTCGCCATCGCTGTCGAAACCTTCGAGCAAGCTGGAGCGGCTGTCATTGACGCCTACATCCCCTTGCGCGAGGACATAAAAAACGCCTACGGCACAATCCCAACCAACCTGCACGGCTACGACCAAGTAGCAACCGACCTACTGGAGGTACACCATGGCATCGCCAGCTAAGAAGCCATCACTCGCAGAACGAATGGCACCTAAGACGGCCACAACCACTTCCGCAGCTCCAAGTAATGGGCCCTCCGTGTCGACATCCTTCAAGAGCGCCAACGAAGACTATGCCAAGCGCCTTACCCTCGACCTGACACTCGCGCAGCACCGCAAGCTGAAACTGCGCGCCATGGACACCGGAGTTCCCATGGCACAGATCTTGCGGGATTACATCGACGGAATCACCGACTAAAACTACCGCACTACGCGGAGTACTCCCCCGCTACCCGGCTGTCCCGCCACCACTCGATGTGGGCACGGAAAAGCAGGAACACAGAAACACTGCAGACGATCAGCTGTGGGGTCGGTACTCCCCCAGCCTTGTGAGGGCCGGCCAAATGGCCGGCCCTCACGTGTTCTAAGGGATGATCTGCCACTCCCCCGTGGCGAAGCTTCAACCCGCAGTCGAGAGCAGCTCTAATGCTCGACCAGCAGAACAAGGCGATGAGTGAATGTCGTGCACAGAAACAAAGATCACCGTATACACAGATACACAGGAATGCGTGTCCAATTTGCGGGCGGGCTGCTGCGTAATGCCGATCTGTGGAGGCGGATACACAGAAAAACTGAATCCTGTAAAAACAGACCTTAAAAGGTATGAAGAGCAAACCAACGATTGCAGGAGTCCGCCGTGGAGTCGGTATCCCCAGCCAAGTGAGTGTCTGACATGCGGCTGGTCCTCACCTGTTGACCGATTGTCCGCCACTTCCCCACACCCCCAGGATGCAGCATCACCTTTGCTGTTCAGGGCATTTCTGAAGCTTCACCACGGTATATGACATGCTGCAGGTACGTATTCACAGAACTATAGATTGCCGTTAAAACAGAATACCGTAAACACAGAATTACAGAAAACCGGTAAGCATCGGATGTGAGCCCCGAAGAGACTTGGTGATCTGTGGAGACGGATACACAGAAGCACTGCATCCTGTAAACACAGATCCTAGTGAATACTAGGAGCAGGCCGACGATTGCAGGAATGCCAGGCGAAGGAGATCTAACCGCCAGTTGCACCGATACGTGGGCTACAGGACAAAACGTCTCGGGCAAGGCGGAGCACGCATGAATCAGATTGAGCAACGGGGAAGTGCGCGCTGCACTCTGCTGGACCCCATGGAAGCGCTCATCTTACTCTGCACAGAAACACGCTAATGCAGGGGCCTGTGTACACAGAGACCTGTATGGGCTCACGGCTATGGACCCGACCAACAACAACGCGGGTTTGCCAGGACCTGTGATCCGCTCCGTGACACGGCTGCTCCGTACTTCGAGTTCCCGCCAAGGGTGAGATCGGCGCTCGATTTTGCACGGCGCTCGAGACACCGCTCTTGATACACAGAAAAGCGTAATCACAGAAAGGGCGGGTGCTGAAGTGCGTTGAGACAGAATGCCGTAAACATAGAAGCGCAACAAGTGGAGGAGTACCACTTCGGGGGCGTTGCCGTTGGCCATGTATTTCAAACCTCATGCATGAACGACATCTCATGTCGGGCCTTGAGGATCTGAGAGCAGGCCGTAGGAGGTTGATGTTGCAAGCCGTAAATGTGGACCGAGCGGGCATAGGTGTTCAGGCTCATTGGACCGGGGGAGTGGTGGCGGCGAGTGACGTGTTGTTGGTGGGTTATCCACGCGCCCCTCTTCCACCGCCCGAGTGTTGAGTCCTCGCCACACTGCCGCTGCTCAGCAAGCCAGCTGCCAATCGAAACATAACTCTGCATACACAGAATAGGATATGCACAGATACCCGTAAAACTGTGTTTCTGTATTCGGCCCTGAGGCCGGGCGTAGTCGTTCGACGACGACGCTGGTGACTCCCACCTGTCTGGTAAGCAGAGGACCATTGAGCTGAGAAAATGCCGAAGACCATGTGGTGCGGTCTCGCTGCGGAGGCGGCTGCCATGGACCTCAGGCGCTAGCACTGAACGTGTATGAGAGTGGTACCGCACAAGTGCCAGTGAGCCGGATGGCGGTCAGCGTTCTGTACGTGCAGGGGCGGTTCGCCGCCCTGTAGGAACCTCGAGCGTGGATCACCTGTGCCGAACCGCCATTCACACCATCCACGCCAGGCCCAGCACGGACGCTTATCGCGCCGCACGGAAAAACGACACCCGGCAAGCCGCCATGGCCCAGGCATCAGGAGGTTGGAGGGGCGGAAGTGTGTTGGTCGCTCCTCGACCCCAGGTGCACGGCAAAAGCTACTTGTCCTTCGGGCTTTTCCCGCACACAGGGGGACGACGGGACCCGGATTAACTAGTTGCACACCACCGCCGAGTCACCGCGCCATCTCCGCTCACCACTTAGCATCGGCGGAGTTGCACAACCTCGGACACTGGGTGGCTCCTCAGGGACTGGACTACTTTGCAGTCCAATTTCTGGGGTGTGCAGTTCATGGTGCGATTCCGTCCCCACCTCTTTAAGGCGTCAATCAGCAGTGCAGCGCTGGGTGGCTGAAATGCTGGGTACATGACAGAGCAACCCCACGACGATGGGCAGCACGATGAGCAGGCAAGGCCGCTGCGGTTCCTCACCCTGCAGCAGATAGCCGAGGAGCTGAACACCAAGCTCAGTACCATCCGCGCACTCATCGCCTCGGGGGAGTTGCCGGCTATTCAGATCGGCGGCCGTGGTCAGTGGCGCATTGAGCGATCCAAGCTCGAGGACTATATCGTCGGCGCCTACGCCAAGGCTCGGACAGACATCGCACGCGGTGGACTCGACGTCGACGGGACGTCAGCGCTCCTCGCACCGGAGTGAGTGGCCTCGATGTCTATCTCGGGCTGTGCCTGGTCGGGGGACTAGGGCTGGCCATCTACGGGGCGGTTTCCATGCGCCGGCCTCGACGGAAGCCTGAGACGCCGAATAGCTACCCGCAAGGCATGATCCCCATCATGCTCGGGAGCACTCTGTTCTTCCTCGCAGTATGGAATGCAGTAGGACTCTAAGGTGCCGGGGTAACAGCGTTGAGCCAGACCCAGCCCTCGCGCTGAATTTTGATCAGTGGCTCGAGGAACCGGATTTTCACCGCTGTGCGCGTGTACGCGATCGCGTGCGCCTGGACTCGGATCGCTTTCGACGGGTAACGGATCCACGCGTACACCCGGCGTGGTTCGGGAAAGTCGGTGGGCCGGCAGTTCTCGACATCGAGCTCGGCCGCGGTGAGCATGATCAGTTCCTCGCGCATGACGAACTCCTCAATCCGTTCGTCCATCCGCTTTGCGTAGTAGGCGGCATGGTGCTTGTTCTGGCCCACGGGGGGACAGTACGAGGCTGCGCTGACAATCAGACCCTGATCGGTGTTCCTGCTCTAGTCCCAGCCCGCCCCCATGGAGGCTGTGCATGGCCACCGCTCGCTTGAGGTGAGCTACCAGTGTCGGTGACGTGGTGGGTGTGTGCAGGCGGGCCCTTGTTTCCTGCTGTCCCCCTGTGTGCGGGACAAGCAGCGGAGCGTGGGGAGCTTGTGCCGTGCACCTGGGGGCTGGAGGCGGCGCGAGAGGCTTACATGGCTAAACCGGGACTCCATTGTCTGCTGCGCTAGTTCGGAAAGACTGCAGAGCAGAAGAACCAGGCCATAAATTTTCCTGGTCAATGTTAGCCAGAGCGAAGTGGAAGTTGCGCGACTTTCGAAGGGTGGTCAGCACCTGTTCTTTTGGTAGCACCATCAGCAGCATGCGGAGAGTTACCGCCCACCGACAGCTTTGCATGAAGACGTAGTACTCCTGGATCTTCTCCTCACCGAAGGTTCGAAGCGTCTGGTGGCTCTGGGCATTTCGTATCGCCTTCGTTCGGTCCACCCACTCCGACAGGTCGGGTCCAAAGAGGCTCGGCACCAGTTCTTGCACAGGCTCCAAAAGCTCCATGACTCGGTCGTGATAATTGGGCTCGTTGATGTGGGACAGTGCTTCCTTGGCGAGCTTGTTGGCAACGTCGGGGTTCTCACAACCTTGCTCCTTCAGCCGGTCGACAAAGACCTTCCGAGCGGCATCTGCAGCGGCCAGTACCTTGTTATTGCTGATGCCGGTGAGTGGTCGTTGCTTTGGGTACAACCTGCGGTGAAGCCCTTCAAGCAGGGTGCCTAGAATCATTCCGTCGAGCTGCAGGATGCTTGTGAGCGAGTTCGCCATGAAAGGGAAAGGGTGGATGAGGTCGGCCTTCGGCAACCAATCGGCGAACGTAGGAACTGTCAGGCTTCTGAGAGGGATCAGCCTGGTCTCGACTTGGGGGGCTGAATCTTGCTCTGGAACCTCGTACTCACACCACTTGTCGTTCACCCAGACCTCGGTCACCGTCGCAGCCGGGGGAGCGTTAAAGCAAGCTAGGGCAACCAGCTGACTGCTGTATTCCCTGCTTCTTGTAAGCGTCGCGTCCAGTGGGCTGGGTTGGTCGAGCAGCAGTTGAAGGCCCGCATTACGGTCATCACACCATGGGCTGAGGACGCCTGCGACATCCCCTTCCACTCGGGACGCAGGATCTTGTGTCCATCCCGCCGCTTGTGGGGGAATTCGCCACTGCCATCTGATCCCGCTGACAGTGTCATCACGTCCGTGCAGGTGTGCTCCGCGAACGAGGGAAGGCAGGGCGAACCGCTGGAACCGTAGGTCTCCATGGAGGTGTTGCATGATGGCTCCCAGGAGAGAAATGGACTCTCCTGTGTCTAGCAGCCCGAGAACAGTTCGTGGCCAGCGATCAGCTACAACGTTCTCGGGACGGTCGTTCTGTTCCCAGAATTCGCCCTTGTCCTCCAGCTGTTTAGGCCAAAACAGGTACCCCTCAACCTCGAGTAAGAACGTGCCGTCCTGATCCATGAACAGAGAACCACGCCTTTTGTTCTCCGGATCTATCCAAAAGTCGCCGTCAAAGGTGCCCATCGCTCCAGTATGCGGAGAGGGAGGTGCGCGGCCCAAGGTCCGACTCATGTTCTAACTTTGAAGTGCTGGGGCAGAATGACGGACATGTGTGGACGCTTCGTGATTGCTGGGAGAACAGGCATTATTCCCGAGGCAGGACGGGGCAACGCTGTAGCGGGTTTGGCCAGACCAACGATGGTTGGAAGCCTCATTGGCGCTCTGCACTTTCATGCTGACGTCAGCGAAGCTCGTCACTCTCATCTTTGTTGTAGCGGTACTCGTGGCGGAGCGCCTCTATCTGCTTCATCGCCATGAGGCTGAAGAGAGCTGAGATGGCGACGGCCACGACTGCTATCAGCAGCCGTCCAGGGAATGGATCCTGCAAAGCAAGAACGGTAAACGCGGCAGCGATGACGCCCAGCACTATCATCTGAAGCCTCCACCAGATAGTGCCACGCCTCACCGTTGGATGAATCGAAGTCTTACTCACCGCGGCCTCCTGTAGATAGGGCGGTTCGGGGTTCTCTCGCCCTGCGTGTCTTTTCGGTGATCGTATCCCAGGAAGCGAATACAGTAACTTCCATTGCATCAATGATGCATCAAGTGCAACACTGCGTGGGTGAAGGATTCGACGCGGCCAGACTCCTCAATACCGTTGCTATCGAACGTCGTACCGCTGCATGAGGAAGCGTTCGTGTTCGATGCGATGTTGCAGGGGTGGCGTAACCAGCAGTTGAGCCGCGGTCTGAATCGGCAGAGTATCGACACTCGTATCGGATTGATCCGACGGTTCACTCTGTTCTGTGAGAGGAGTCCATGGGAGTGGACTCCTACGGATCTGGAGGATTTTACTGTCCATCTCACGAGCCGCGGGAAGCCTTTGGCCCGGTCCACTGTGAGGAGCTACCACGGGGTAGTTCGTGCGTTCTGCGCCTACCTAACGGATGGTCGGTATGAGTGGATGGGGGAGTGCGAGGCGAGATTCGGGAGTGCCCCGCAGCAGATATGCCATGACTGGAACACCACCGTGCACTTGCTCGAGTACGAGGGCCGGGCTCAGCGGCGCGCTTTGACCTTCGAGGAACTCGAAGCGTTCTTTTCCTGCGCTGACCAGCGGGTCGACTCAATTGTGTCCACAGGGAAGAAGGGAGGGCTGGCCGCTCTTCGTGATGCTCAGATTTTCAAGACGGTCTACGCCTTCGGCCTGCGCAGGGCAGAAGTGCTGGGACTTGATACGGCCGACCTCCGTCCGAATCCGGCAGCGCCCCGGTTCGGATCCTTCGGTGCCGTCCAGGTGCGGTGGGGAAAAGGATCCCGAGGTTCCGGGCCGAAGAGGCGCACGGTGTTGACAGTGCCGGAATTCGACTGGGCCATCGAGGGCCTCCAGCAATGGGTTGAGCAGGGACACAACCGCTTCGCGTCCACCAAACCGACCTCGGGCGGCCGGGCTTTGTGGCCAACCGAGCGGGGCACACGCGTCTCTGACCGCTACCTCGCGCAGCGATTCGCCGAGATCCGCGATGAAGCAGGACTTCCGCCTGAATTGAGCTTGCACTGCCTTCGCCACACCTACGTCACCAATCTCATCGAGTGGGGATACTCGGAGAAGTTCGTCCAGGATCAGGTGGGGCACCTCTACGCTTCCACCACCGCCATCTACACCTCCGTGGGCGATGACTATAAGAACCGCGTCATCGCCCAAGCCCTCTCCCGCATCTATGGAAGCTCCAATGCCTCTTCATGAACCTCAGCAACCATTCACCTGGCACCTTCGAGAGCACATGGCAGCAGCGGGGATGTTCAAGACCACCGACCTGGTGGAACCGCTCCGCGAAGCCGGTGTCCACCTATCGCGTGAGCAGGTCTACCGCCTCGTGACCAGTCCGCCGGCCCGGCTGAACATGGAAGTCCTCGCAGCTCTATGCCAGATCCTGCACTGCACACCAAACGACCTCATCCACGTGAATACCGCTCGATCAGGTCTGCATGAAACCCGCCGGACCGGCACATCGAATAGCGGAGCATCCGTCGGGGAGCTCCGCCCCATCCCGGCACGACTCCGGCGACCACCCAGCGAATAAGCCACCACGCACAGACGACCGCACCGACGCCGACGCTGACGACGAACATCGAATGCTTCCCCGCCACTGCCACCTATGCCAGCGGACCATCACCGCTGGCTACACCCTTCTGGGCGGGCCCGCCTGTAACCGTTGCTACTCCACCCTTCGCCGATGCCCAGGACCATGTCCTACCTGCGGGAAGGTGAAGGTGCTGGCCTTCCACGACAGTGACGGGATTATTGTCTGCGCCTCGTGCGCAGGGGTCCCTGCACGCTTCGCCTGCAAGAGGTGCGGGACGGAGGAACAACTCACCGGCTCCCACTGCGGCACATGTCGGCTCACCGAACGCGCCCGGACGCTTCTGTCCCGCCCGGACCATACGCTGCACCCAGGACTCGACAGTTTCCTGCAACACCTGCTAACCGTGCCCGACAAACGCACTGCTACCCGGTGGCTACGACACCCCGAAATCTCAAACACGCTGCAGGCCATGGCCCACGATCTGCAGGACATCAGCCACGACACGCTGGATAAGCTCACCCCATCACCCCGGATCCGGTACTTCCGCCGGATCCTCATGAACGCGGGGACACTGCCCGTCATCGACATCGAACTCCACGACTTCACCCTGCACGTGGAGAAGGTCCTCAGCGCACTCCCACCCGCGCAGGCCCTCATCATCGAGCAGTACTACCGCTGGGAAATACTCCGGGCCCTGTACCGCCAAGCAGCACAGCGCCCGCTGCGCCCCAGCGAGTCCTACCGCCGACGCCAGGAAATCGTCGTCATTCAGGACTTCCTGACACACCTTCATGAGCACGGCACCACCCTCCAGGACGTCACCCAAACCGACGTCGACCGATACCTCGGACAAGCATCAACAACCGGTAACAGGCTCGGTGGTTTCGTTGCGTGGGCGCGCCGAGCAGGGATTGCTCCGGCCCTTGCTACGCCTAGGAAGGGCCCTTTGACACCGCGAGCAGCGATGAGCGAGGCACAACGATGGGCCCACGTAGACCGGCTGCTCGGGGACACCGCGCTCGACACCACGGTCCGGTTGGTCGGACTCTTCGTCCTCGTTTTCGCGCAATCTCTCACGAGCTGCGCACGGCTGAAACTCGCTGACGTGACGCTAACGGCTAGTGCGACGACCATCCGGTTCGCGGCCGCACCCGTCAAGCTCCCACCGAGCATCGCCCAAATACTGCGGTGCCACCTTGAACAGCCGGCGGTCCGCGCCATCTATCGTCCAGCAGCCGACGTGTGGCTCTTCGACGGACTCATGCCGAACACCCACATCACCGAATCGAACCTCGGCAGAATGCTGAAGGACATCGGCATCGCACCACGCCCGGCGAAGGAAGCAGCGGCACGCCAACTGAGCTCCACAATGCCCGCCCGTATCGTTGCGGACACCATCGGCATCTCACTCAACACCGCCAGCCGATGGGCCCAGGAATCCGGAGCGACATGGCGGCACTACCCTCATCTCAGATAGGGAACTATTGAAACAATGCACCAGCGAACACGTACCTTTCACCGACTACAAGGCCGCTATCCGCGACGCCTTTAGCGTGGACGAGACATTTCAGGACGAGTTGAAGCCGTCGTGGAATGTGGCCCCGATGCAGGGAATCCCGTTCGTGTCCGAGCAGCTGCGTGAGGGGGAGCTGGTGCGTCGCCTCGAGATGGCCCGCTGGGGGCTTGTTCCTGTCTGGTCCAAGGATCCGAAGGTCGGGGCGAGGATGATCAACGCCCGCAGCGAGACGGTGACGGAGAAGCCGTCGTTCCGGACCGCGGCCGCCAAGCGCAGAGCCCTGATACCCGCGAACGGCTACTATGAGTGGCAGAAAAACGAGGACGGGATGAAGACCCCGCACTACCTCCACGGCGAGGATGAGGACCAGCTGTTGGGCTTCGCCGGCCTGTACGAGTTCTGGCCCGACCCCACCAAAGCCGAGGACGCCGACGACAAGTGGCTGGTGACCGCTACAATCCTCACCCGGGCGGCGCATGACGCTCGGACACATTCACGACCGGACGCCGGTCATCATCCCTAGCGACCTGCAGGATCAGTGGCTTGACCCGACCATGACGGAGCGGGACCAGGTGCAGCACTTCATCGACACCATCCTCGAACCGAACCTCGTGCCGCGGATTGTCGGCAAAGAGGTCGGATCGGTAAGCAACAACGGACCTCAACTCGTCACCGCAGTCGAAAGGTGAACTACTGCGAACTCTGGGTGGCCTGTTGAACGGTCAGGGCTTGGACTTGTCGAGCTAGCTCGATAGTCGCTCGTATGTACTCGACCGCTGAGTCGTAGCTGACGTCGCTCTTCCCATGAGCGGCGGCGTTTCGCAGGTACGCCAGTCGACTTACCAATTTCTTGATGTTTTCGGAAACACCTGGTGCTCGTTTCATGGCCACGACCGGGCTGCCGGACCATTCGATGCCCAAGGCTGTTAGATACAGTCCAAGCTCTCGTTCCAACTCGATGAAGGCGGCGATGACTCCTGCCGAAGGCTGGACCCGAGCTAGTTTGATAGCGATTTCCTCTTCCTCATCGCTAGCTTTCGGCGCAGATCCAGGGCTGCTTGTGTGTCGCTCGTCGATTTCATCTGCGACTTCCTCCAGGGTCTTGTCGGACCACTCAACCTCACCCCAAGATCCCTTCACCCGTTGCAACTTTGCTATCCGCTTAGCGAACTCATCAACAAGCTTTCTAACCTGAGACCGGAAAATCAGGAAGAGAGTCAAGACGACGAGCGGCCAGGCCGTTGAGCTAACTATTGAAGCAACGAAGTCGAGGAAATCCGCTCCGCTCAATGCATCCGATGAAACGCCTTCAGGCGAAGGAGCAGGCGTAGGGGATGGGGTCGGAATCGAGGTCACGAGCCCAACAGTATCGGTGGGTGCCAGTGAGCCGAAGCATAAGGAGACCAAGTATTTGGGGTCCGGCACTGTGTACGAGTGGGTATGCAGTCTCCCCAGCAGCCTAACCATGTGGTGTCGGTGCGTCTGACCGCTGACATCATCAAGCGTCTGGATGCTCTGTCGGAGCGAACGGATCGAAGCCGCGGCGTGTACTTGAGGTCCGCGATTACCAGGATGCTCCCCACCCTCGAGGCCGAACACTGGTCACAGACGAGTGCCGAGTACGAGAGCGACTACTTCAAACAGGAATTCATCCAGCTCACTACTCCACTCCTCGATAACCAGCCGTCTGAGGATCCTACCCGCGGGGGGCAAGACACCTGAGGCGCCGATTACATCTAGAGCAACTAAGACCGTTTGTTAGGCATTCGCCTAACGCGTGGTCATCGGGCGTCAATTGGCGCTCTGGTGTCGTAAGTGACTCGCAGTCTGTCTCATCGCGCGTTCGTTGCGTGCGCGGGTGATCTTGTATAGCCAGTTCGGTACTTGAGGGGTGGTGCGCCGGAGGTCAAAGAGACGTTCCTGCCAGACGAGAAGATCCTGCGGCTCGATGGACTGGTCTCGTCGGGAAAAACGCCTCCCTATCGTTGCCGCGAGGTCCGCTCGGTCACGCGCGGCTTTCCACGTGTTCATGACGTACTCGGATACATCAAGGAATGCCGGTAAAACGGGGAAGAGAGCTCCCAGGAGGAAAGTAGCGAGAGTAACTTCGCTGATGCTCGCCCAAGTAATGAGACCGGCGAGCCAGAGAATCGCAGCGGCAGCCCACACAGTGACAGTTGTGCGGATAAGTCTGTCTGTGTAGGCGGCGTTGCTGCGTTGGGCGATGGCTATGGTCGTGGTTCCAGGACTGTCAGCGTCGACGGTGTACCAGTCGACGAGTTTCTCCTTCTTTGCCACGTCCCGTAGCGGCTTCTTATCAGCGGCGATAAGCGCAATGTCTTCGGGTGTGGGCCGACCTGAGCGATCGATGGTATCTGGCATGTCGAACAGGTACTGGTCCAGCTCCTCCTGCACGCACGCGGCCTTAAGCATGGTGCGGTTCTCAAGCAGAGCAAGAACGGTCCGGCCGGCGAAGAGCCATACACCGGTGACGGCAGCGACGGAGACAGCAACTGCAGGAGCAAGCAGTGAGAAGAACGGGCCGCCGAGACCAATGATGAGGATCCCGATCCATCGCAGGCTCTGCCACCGCTTCGCCCGGTTGTAGAACCTGCGCTGAGCGACAAGGAGTTGCAGGGCCTGTTCGTCATTCTGTCGATGAGCGATCGTTGCACTGGACGGGGGCTGGTAATCGTGTGAACTCATCGCAGGTCAGAGATTGAACAGCAGCTTCAGTTGCTCGATGGCTTTTTCCTGATTGTCGGCTCGCTCGTATTCCCGGGCTTTGCCCGCGCGGGCCACCGCGGTCTCGAGCTTCGACAGGGCATCTACCTTGTTGCCGGTTGATGATGTCGCGGTGAAGCGCGATCCGAGCCCCGTTGGATCGTTCATCGCCGCGAGGTTGGCATCAAGAATCTTCCTAAGGGCGAGATGCAGGTCCATGACCGGAAGGTAGGTTGACTCGCCATCGAGGTGCTTTGCGGCGCGCATTTCGAGGTAACAGGAGGATACCGGGACGTTGCGCCGGTATTTCCAGATCTTTATCTGCCGGGCCAGCTTCTTCGCGGCACCGTTGTGCTTCTTGTTCACTTCGCCGACGTACTTGTTGTGCTCCTCGGGGAAGGTCTTCATCCATCCGCCAGTCGGGTCTGGGATGAGATAGCCGCTGTCGGAGTAAAAGCCAGGAACAACCTCTACGTCGCCGTCACTGAACCGGCACACGACGGCGGGCTGCCGCGTGACAATCGGCGTGTTGGGGTACCGGGCCTGCAGCGCCGCCTTCACCTTATTGAGGGTCGTCAACTGGGATTCGGGTCGAGACCCCTTTAAGGAGACCAGGTAATCGGCGTCGCTGTGCTTCCAGATACCGGTGCCATGGCGAAGGGATCCGATCTCGAACATTCGGAAGATGCCGAGCGATGCGTTGAGCTTGTTCTCAATCTCTGTTCGATGAATTCGTGCGCCCGTAAACTGGGCGGGTGATGGCACCCAGGTATCTGTGGTCGTGTTCAGCCATGCTTCTGCACTCTGCGTCATTTCCGCCCCATTTCGGTTGACTGGTCCGTACTACCCACTGCGTGGGTCTTGTAATGGCTCGAAGGTCTCGACCCTGCCACTACACAGTTCTCAATCATGTCGTATGTCACCGACGAAACAACCTCGACGCGGACGCGTGAAGCTTCTCCTGGGTCGGATGCTGTCACTCCCTGTGCGCTGTTGCGTTGGGGTACACCCCAACGCAACAGCGCACAGAGGCTCAGATCGTGTTGCTCTAGGGTCCTTCTGAGGCGTCCGCAACAGAACCGATCGAGGGTCTAGGCGTTATGCAACGTCGGCTGAGGAGTATGAGGGCCTTCCGGGGCTACCAGGTTGGACAGTCCTACGTTGAAGGTCAGTGGTTGGTTGTAGACCTTGTTTACCGAGCGATGGGGGAGAGGTCGACATGGCGACGAGGAATCAGCAGTCACATCCGTCCGGGCAGGTCGTTTCCGTGCGGTTGCCACCGGACATCATTAAGCGGATTGACGCCCTGGCCGAGCACACAGGACGAAACCGCGGACCCTATATCCGACTCGCGCTGAGCGCGTTCTTGCCGCAGCTCGAGGAAGATCACTGGAACCAGAAGACCGCCAGTTACGAGCGGGACGGCTTCGATCGTGACTTCGCGCAGATCACGACGCATCTTATGGAGGATCCGGAGCTCAGCCCTTAGAACGTTAGCTGTCCCGCAAGCGGATCCTCAAGCGGGACGATGGGTCATCTTCATGCGGGCGCCATGCCTTGGTCCGGTGAGGGATCGTGCCTAGCTACGTCTAGGAGGAATGACAGCTAAGAAACTAACCCGTGTAGCGCCAGCCACACTCTGACGCGTGCCTGAAGCGTTAGCGCAGCGGGTTATTGCAGCTCGGCTTCGTCGTCGACCTTGATAGCTGAGTCTCTTTTCAACTGGTGGATAACCCTGCAGGTCAGGATCGACGCCGCCCCGACACCAGCGTTACCAGCCAGAAGACAGCTAGGGCGAGCCCTCCGGCTATGGAGAGGATGCTGAACAGCGTCCACTCCTTGTCTTGAAAACTAACTAGACCTACAACGATGGCGGCGACTCCCAGGAGTACCCCCATCATGTGCGAGACGGTGTTAGTGCTGCTGGAATCCATGCGGGCATCATCCGTTTCGTTGAGTGTTGTTTAAGTCATAGTTCATCAGTTTTGCTGGCTGAGGTAAATTAGCAAGCCTCCAATTACGACGAGGAGCCATCCTGTGACTGCCGTTCCAATGATGCGTTTCTTCACAGCATCTCGATACATGATTCCTGTCCGATGCATGTCGACCATCCCCATAATTACTCCTGCCATGAAGACGGCGAACCCAGTCAGCCCAACCGCGATGCCCACTTCTCTCAATTCGTCTCCTGACGTCAGATCGATTGCTTTGGACGTGACTCTACGTGAGAAGCGGTGGCGGCTGACCGCTCGCGAGCCGATCCACTTACGTGCACTTACTGAGGGCCCATCAGCAGTTGCGCCGTGTGAAGATGTCGCAGATGGTCTGGGACATCCCCTGCGAACTGTTGGCAGCGAAGATGGTGACGGCAAGAGCGATGAGAAGGACGGTCGCCACGGCTATCCACAAAGCCGCCTTCTTAGAGGTCATAGCTGATCGTAACGTCGCGCGATCAAGCAGGCTTTCTCGTTCAAGGATCGACTTGCGGGCGCTGCTCCTACCCTCGAATTCACGATAGTCATCATCTTGCGATGAGCGGGTTGAAGGCTAGGTAGACGCCAAAAGCGATGAAGAGGATGCTGCCGCCGGTGATGATCTTCCGCATCACGGGAAGAGCTGTGTCAGCATCGGCACGCAGGATATGAGCTTGTCTCAGGGCCGCGTATTGCGTGAGTGCCAATGGTGCCCTGGCGATGATCATGCCTAGACCGGCTAGTACTACGAAGATGCCGGGAAGGTAAGACGGCATATGCTCCCTTTCCGTACGCGTAGAGGTCGACGAGCGACGTTCAGCGGATCAAGTTGACGATGCCGATGATGGTGCACACCGTTCCCGCAACGAGGCAAAACGCGATGTAGAGAGTTCGGCTTACCTTCGCGTACATGATGACACCAGGGTGTCCGTTGTTCGGCGAGATCTCGTTCATCAGTTGTATTCGCCGGCGGTCAGCTCTGCACGTCAAGAGTGCGCTGGAGATCCCCATGGTTAGAAATAGGAGGCCGACCCACACGAGTGCTCCCATGTAAATTCTCTCCGCAGGTAAGTGGGCTTCAAAGGCCCGATCATGACGATCCTAGTCACGATGCACGATCCCCTACCGGGGCAGCATCGTCTGGGATGGCAGCAGAGGTAGAGTCCCTGACATGATGTCGAGGCGCAGGGACCATCCCAATTGGGCACCTCCGCCCACAGTTGGACAGATTAAGACGGCGTTCTGGCTCAGCACCGTCGGAGCCGTTGGATTCTGGGTACTTTACGCCTCGATACTTGCAGACCGTGGATTCAGCCAATCGATTCTGGCCTTGTTCCTTCCGCTCCTTACTACCTACGGCGCGGTGTCGCTCTATCTCAAACACAAGTCGTTGCTTCGCCGAGGTACAACCAATGAGAATGACCGCTGAACGATCCCTTCCCGGGCATCAACTGATGACTACTGGTGGTCAGGCTTAGTCTCAGCTTAAATCGCCTTCTTGAGAGGAATGATCGAATGACGCCTCCCGTCGCTCCCCGGCAAAAGCCGCTACCCTGGTGGCCTTTCGGGCTTGCCTTACTTGCCTTCGGGGCGCTCAACGGTGTCTTGATCCTGACTGCAGCGCCCACGTGGATGAGGATCCTCGCCATAGCAATCTGTGTGGTTGTGTTCCTACTGATGCTCATTGTGGCTCTCCGCCGACGCACCAGAGCATGAACCGCTGTTGAACCGCTGAAGGATCCTTAAGCGCGCTCCTGTGCGCGTGAGGAGTGAAGCCGGTAGCCGATTAGGCGGGTTAGTCGCAGTTGGGGTCCGAGTGAACTTCGACGACGCGAGGTGGAGAACGGGTCTAGTGCCAGGGCCCTTTGCCCCGCTGTAGGTGCGTGACCTACAGGTGGTTCAACTGCGGCTTTCGTGCTAGGCGTTTTCAACAGCTCAGAACCTGAAGGAGCGGCCCGCTCCCTGCCCTGGAAGCAAGTAGCGCGCCGATGTTCACTACGAGAGGCAACTTCACATAATCTGACCTTCAGATGACAGAGAACCGGGGGCCAGATTGTCCAGTGACACTAGCAAATTCCATAAGAGTAAGCAGTCGGCAGCCGTACTAAAGCATGCGGTCATCAATAGCTATGTGACACCATTCGCGAGCAAGACCGGCAGCACGTCGAAGGGCAATCGGGTCGCCTTCATTGACGGTTATGCAGGGCCGGGGCGGTATGAGGACGGGACAGAGGGCTCTGGAGCGATGCTGCTCAGGAAGGCTAATGAGCTAACCGCCTTGAATCGCAAGGTCGAGTGTCACTTCGTGGAGAACGATGCTGCGACCGTAGCTCGACTCAGGGACGTAGCGTCCGCTGAGGGAGGTGATGTCAAATACACAATTACTGATGATGACATCTCCACACGACTACCGAACCTGCTCGACGAGGTGAAGGACATCCCGTTGTTCGTGTACCTCGACCCCTGTGGGTTGCCGATTCCACTCGATGAAGTGGCTTCTATCTTCAAACGACCGAGTGGACACGGGACGCCCGCTACCGAGGTTCTCATTAACCTGACGGCTGGTCTTCGTCGTTTTGCCGGCATGCTTTACAGCGAGAAGGCAATAGGGAACTCGCTGAAAAGGCTAGACGAGGCGTTCGGTGGTGATTGGTGGCGCGATGTCTGGCTCGATAAGTGTCCGACGAAGGAGGGCTCTGAGGACCAGAAGATGCTGGCAGAGCTTGCTGTGGTTGAGGGGTATGCGGAGCGACTACGTCAACAAGCAAGTGGCGCTGGCACCTGGATAATCGACGTCAAGCCACGAGTTGATCTGAAACCGATTTATTATCTTGTGTTCGCCTCCAGACACCCAGATGGCTTGGTAACTTTCGGTGATGCCACGTCGATGGGGCTAGAGCTCTGGCGAAAGCATAACGCCGAGCAGGCTGCAGAAGATACCCTCTTCAGCGTCGCCGCAGATTGGGAAGACGATTGGAAGAGTGAGGAGAAAAAGCTGAAGGATCAGTGGATTGGCATACTCGCCGCTCGCCTCACCTCGGAGCTAGCAAAAGGTAAACCCTTCCGGATTTTTGACCGAGCAGATGAAATCCTTGGTGCCGATCTAGCCGGGTTGGTACGCACGATGCACCTTCGAGCCGCCGTAAAAGAGGTATTGGCAGCAAAGAAGACGACGACAGACCCGAAAGGGGTTCGAGACATATACAAGCTACTACTTATGCCGGCGTGAAGATCGGCATCATCATCCGTGATGCTCATCGTGCCCTGCAGGAGAAGTAGGCATGGAACGGCTCTGTCCTCATTCCCGCATACACAGAAGATCCACCAGCGCCGGTCGTCCGACAGGGGGAAGGCCAGAATCCCGCGGTCCGGTCATTGAATCGCCAGTGCAGCCGCACTGTCTCCAGTCCTAGCTGACCTTCATCCGAGGCATCGAATCCCAGGTGCGGCCGTTCAGCTCGCGACCGTTGCGCTTGGGTGTCCGACCACCCCACTGCTTGAAGAAAAACGGTACGTTTGCTTCTTCGCACTGATCGCGGATCTCCTCCACCCACGCCGGATCCATCGGCCTGAAGTTTGGGCCGGACTCGCCACCCGCGATAACCCAGTCGATTGAGTCCAGATTGAGGCCGGGTAGTGCCTCGAGGAGCGGCTCACATGACAAGAAACGAATCGCAGCCGGCGTTTCCCTTAGGTGATCAATACGGTTGACGACGTCGGCGCTTTCTACCGAGACGCCCATCCATAGGTTATTGGGCCAGTTCAACTTGTCCGCCACTCGAGCCATTCGATGGGCTCGTTTTGTGAGAGCCTGATAGGTGTGTTGAGGCGTGTCTGCAATGACGTCGAATACGTCCTGCACAAAGCTCAGAGGCACCTTGGCATGAAAGAGATCACTCATCGAATTAACGAAAACAACTTTAGGTGAGCGCCATTTGTACGGCTGCTGCAGAGCCTTCGGATGTATCGCCACTCCGAAGCCGGGCCCGGAGGTGACAGAGTTGCCGTCCGTCTGGTACTTTTCCGCACCCATAGCTTTCAATCTCTTCGACAAGGTAAGGGCGTAACAGTTGTCGCAACCGGCGGCGACTTTGTCGCATCCGGTGACTGGATTCCAGGTAGCTTCGGTCCACTCGATGGAAGAGTTGGAGCTCATAGGATCAACCGCCCTCGATTACAGTACTAGAACACGTGTTCTAAGAGTAAGACCTCTCGCTCCGGCGCACATTAGGCGCGCGGTCATCGTAAGCCTCTCATATGACCTTTTTGAGCAGCGAGAGTAGCGAGCCCAAATAGGGGCGATCGGTTGTGCGTAGTCGGCATCCGCGCTGAGAGTTCTACGATCGCCTCCCACGAACCTTGCGTGTCACATCAAATCGCGGTCGCCGAAGGCCCGTAAGCCGGTCCCTCACCGTGACGCTGATGGCTGGACTGGTGCTGTTCGGTCCGACCTACTCCTGCTTGATCGGTGCCATTCCCAAATGACCCGCCCGAGAAAAAGCCCGGTGATGGTGCCCTAACTGCAACACCATTCCGTGCCTTCCCGGACGGCTTGACTGCCCATGGAGGCGGGGTGGCACAAAGGACTGTTTAAGCATCAGTGCTTAGCGTTGCATGCCAGTGGTACCACGAGTGCGTCGCAAGTCATGTGCGAGTGCTTCACAGCGCTTCCGGTGAGTTCACACGGCTTCTGCTACTTCCCTCGCGGTCATGACCTCCCGCGGGCATCGCTGGTCCTCAATCAGCTTCATTGGGACTATTCATCGCCTTGTCACCTGCCGCTGGTAGCTTCACCGGATGGACGCCACCCTGCCCACACCTGAAAGCACGCCTACTGCCACGGCCGCGAGTCTCGCCGATCGTGAGGGGTTCGACGAGCAGTTCCTCGACGTCCCGGTACCCGTGCCGGCACTGGCCGGGGTCGAGACGGTCCTGCTCCCGTACACGCACTTCTCGGTGCTGATGCGACCGGACAAGCGCCTGGCGGCGATCACGGCTCTTGGAATCGACGGAGCGAAGCTCATGGACCTGGACCGCTCCGGCATCGACTGGCGGTTGGATCCGCGGCTACCCGAGGATCAGCAGACAGGGGAGCGGGTGTACGCGCGCAATGATATCGACCGCGGACACCTCGTCCGCCGGGCGTCAGCGGTGTGGGGCGATACCAGGGCGGAGGCGCAGCAGGCCAATGAGGACACCTTCCACTACACGAACGCTGCCCCTCAGGCCGCGAAGTTCAACCAGGGACTGGAGCTGTGGTTGGGCCTGGAGTCCTACCTGCTCGAGAACGCCGCCGACAATGGCCGGCGCCTGATCGTGTTCACGGGCCCGATCTTCAGCGACGTCGACCCCGTGTACCGGGGTATGGAGATCCCGCTGCGGTACTTCAAAGTCGCTGTGTTCCTGCAGCAAGGATCGTTGGCGGCGACCGGGTACGTCGTGGACCAGACCCCGCAGTTGGCCGACCTAGACGACGTGCCGAAACCTGGCGCTGTGGATGGTGACGCACCGCCGTTGGGTCTGTTCCGGACCTTCCAGGTCCCGATCCGCGATGTCGCTGCCCTCACCGGCCTCAACCTCGAGCAGTTGGTCGGGGTCGATCGGATGCCGATCGCCACAGCCCTACCCAACGCGCGCGTGACCTCGGCCTGGCGGGAGCTCACCAGCCCCGAATGCCTTGACCTCGACTTCGACCTGAAGGACCACTAGGCCGGTGACGTTGCCCCAGTCTGACCGCGGCGGGCGCCCCAGCGGGAAGGACGGCTGATCTTCTAACGATGACAATGCGCGGTGTGCTGGTGGTAAGTACTGGTTGAGACGCAAGTTAGGGCGCGGGATTTCTGAAGCTGTTCTCCATGAGGGCGAGACCAGCTGGCCTGGCTGCCACATGGATTCGTCCGTTGTCGGTTTGTAGCTCACGGATGGTCCAGCTCCGGCCCCACCCGGGGGCTTTCTTGCCTGTCATCTCAGCTTTTCCGAGAACAACAGGACGAGCGAAGGTGCGTGTTCTCCCGGTCGGCTGTGGGGTGTGTATGCCCTGTTGAGGCTGAAAGGCCAAACCTCCTGGGGTTACTTGAGCGGCTCCTGCGTTCCAGAGGTCGTTGAGGGAGCCGGGAGTCGCCGCCGCAAACCGGATGGCGCAGTCGAAGACCCCGTTTTCCAGGTCGGCTGCCAGACGGCGCTTTGCTTCGCGTAGCGCAGGGCGACTGAGCAGTGCGAGGCCCAAGACCCCGAGGAACAGGACCAGAGCCATGCGAAGCCAGAAAGACTCGACCCCGGCTTCTTCAAGGAGCGTGCTGCCGACCAGGGTCGGGAACAGGAACGTGATTGACGCGATATGACTGGCTTTTTCCCACTTGCCGGCCTTCGTCCGATCGATGTCGTCGACCTGTCGGCCATCTTGTTCAGGTCCCACCACCAGTCCCCGCCCTGGTCAGCAGCTGGTGAGGTTCTAGTGGGCGTTGTTGTAGGCGTCGACGATCGCCTGGGTGATGCGTCCGCGGGAACTGGGGTTGTGCCCGTTCTCCTGCGCCCATTGGCGGATTTTCTGGGTTTCTTCTCGCTTGGACTTACTCGGCGACGACGAGGCCGAGCTCTGCCCGCCCTGTCCGCGCCGACCAACCTTTGCCTTCCGGCCCTTCTCGACATACTCGGACAGGGCCGAACGAAGCTTCTCCGCGTTCTCCATCGTCAAATCGATTTCATACTCGGTACCGTCGACACCGAATCGCACCGTCTCATCAGCCACGTCACCATTGAGATCGTCGACCAGTTCCACCTGAACACGCTGCGCCATCGTTCTACTCCTAGATTGCTTGCCAATAATGAATGATTCCCCTTCCAACAATTCTAACTCAAAAGAAGAATAAGCCCGCTTCGCGTTAATATCATCGCTACCATTGTTCTCGTTGTCCTCATCTTCCAAGGGTGCGGGGGTGACGGCGCTCAGCCATACCCAGCCTCCGTATTGGACCCTGATGAGGCATTCGAGGAACCGGATCTTAATCGCTATGTGCTTGGAGGTGACGGCGTATGCCTGGATGCGGGCAATTTTGAAGGGGTAGCGGACGCACACGTATCCATCTCAGCAAAGGATCCTTTGACTGGACCGACATTGGAACCTAATGCCGGATCGGCTGGTGTCAGGATCGGCGGGGAAGTGGGCGACCCAACTTCGTCCCAACAATGTGTCTCAAGTCGGGTATTCTCAACAAAAGTGAAGGAGGCCTTTGATGAGTGGATGAGGGGGTCGGGTTGGGAAGTGTTGGGTACGCGAGGGTCAGCACGTTGGAGCAGAACGCCGACTTGCAGCACGCCGCCCTCACTGCGGCTGGTTGCGATCGGATCTTCACCGATCACGGGGTGAGCGGAACGCGGGCCAGTCGGCCAGAGTTGGACAAGCTTCTCGATCATCTCCGGAAAGGGGATGAGGTGGTGGTGTGGAAGTTGGACCGGTTGGGGCGTAATACCCGTAACCTGCTGGCCCTCATCGATGACCTAGAGCGCCGGGGCGTTCATTTTCGCAGTGTTACCGAGGGCATCAGTACTACCGGTCCTATGGGCAGGGCGATGCTGACGGTGATGTCGGCATTCGCGCAGCTCGAGCGCGACCAGCTCGCCGAGCGGACCCGGGCTGGCATGGCCGTGGCCGCCGAGCACGGGCGGAGAGCCGGTCGTAGGGAGGTGACCGCCGAGCATGTAAAGGTGAAGCGTGCACGGGACCTCAAGGCCCAGGGGTTGGCGCCGGCGGATATCGGGAAGATCATCGGGGTTAGCCGGGCAACGGTGTATCGGTATTTCAGTCTGGGAGCGAACGAAACGTCCTGAGGCGGCGAGGACACTTCCCGCCTCCACCGCGGACCGTTTCGAGGAAAGCGGTAACGCTTCGCCTCGCGCACACTGATCTGAGAGGTCTTCGTTTTCCCGTGGTAGACAAAGATGAACCCATCTGGAAAGGACATCTCGTGACTGAGGCAGAACGGCACTTACTTTCCGATCCGGCATCACCGGTTTTCGGCATCCTGTCGGTGACGACGATGGGGGCGCTTTCCCTCATCGATGCATCCACGTTGGATGCCCGGCAGCGCCGCGCAGTCCACATCGGAACCGCTGTCTTCACGGGCCTGTACGCCGGGATCACTGTCGGCGGCAAACACCTTCCGCTGCGCCTATTGGCGGGACTTGCCGGGGGCGCGGCCGCGCTTCGTTTCGCTGATCTCGGAGACATCATCGAGGTCCGTCTCGAGGACAGGCTTCGGCGGGCCGGTGCGCGGCACCCCCGCCGCTGGATGGCAGCAGGTGCCGCAGCACTCACGTTCGCTGGCTTCCTCGGTGACCGCGCTGCGGCTAAACGAGAGTCGGCCATGGCGATGCTGGATGACGACTCGGAGCAAGTGAAGTCACTGGATCCGCGCGTCCGGAGCCTTATCGAGGGCATCCTGGACGCCAGCGACATAGCGGGAGCACAAGAGCTCCGCGCACAGCTCGCCCTGGCACAGGAACTATCCTGGGGCGACGAATTCACCTCCACCGTGTACTTCGACGTTCCCGCCGACCTGCCACGCGCTGTGCCACACGATCAGATCTTCCCGGTGCGCGCCCACTTCACCGAACCGGCGGGTGCAACATATCAAGTCGTCCTGCACCTTTCAGCCGGTCACCTCGATCACCTGGCGATGGAACCGACAGATCAAGAGAACGTTGATCACGCCGACGACCTCCCAGCGGAATGGCCCGATCCGTCGAAGGTCGTCCACGTCATCGACGGCGTGGATGGAACGAGAACTGTCCTGCAGCCGGCCACTCCTCCACCGAACACCAGCCCCACCAACGAGACAAGGTAGCAAGACGTTCAAGGAGCAGTAGTGGCGGGGAAGTAGCACTGTCTCATCCGGATGTGTTGCTACCCATGGGATGCAAGACATCCGCGGTGTTGTTCCTGTCGTCTCCAGATTCTTTCGGTCGCAGCAATGCCTGCATGCTCGGGCATACGATGCCGATTCTCCCCTGGGAGAGCTGCTTCCGAAGTGTGCTCCGGTCGGAGTGTCACCGGTGCGGCGAGGGCGTGCAGTTCAGGGGTTGTGGGGTCGTTCTTGTGACAATGTCCTGGACAAGTTGGTTCACCTCATCTGTGATGGCTGATGACTGTTTCGTTTCGGATTCATACAGATAGGTGGTCGCGCCACGTTTGGCCCCGCAGAAGTCGATGATTCCGTGCTCAATCTGTGCGCTGATTGAAGCGTGGTAGCCATGCCGCTCGTACGCGCCGGCGTCACTTCCCGCGATGGGGATGAGGTTCATGGATAGTCGGCTCAGCTTCGGCGTCAAGGAACCTCCTTCGGTTTGTTCGAAGGCCCAGCCGTTGATGAACACACGATCAATCCATCCCTTGAGGAGGGCAGGCATCGACCACCAGTAGACCGGGAACACGAGGAACACATGATCGACCCGATCAAGACGCTCTTGTTCAGCGATTACGTCCCCGGGAATAGGTGTGACCTGCTGATACGACGAGCGGTCGGCGTAGGTGAATCGCGGATCGAAGTTCTCCGCGGTGAGATCCGCGATCTCACTCGAAACTCCGTGCCGCACGAGCGTTCTTTGGAGCTCCTTCGCCACATAATGAGCCAACGACTGTTGATCCGGATGCGCGATGACGATCAGTGCTGCGGTCACCATTCCTCCTGAAGATTGGACTACCTACTATCTGTAGGTTACACACTGTAGGCTACTGATAGTAGGTTTTTCAGTGCGAGCAGGGGGAGGGCCAGGATGGTCGCAAAGATGCGCAAGGGCGAGCGACGGGAGCAGTTGTTGGCCGTCGCCGGGTCCATCATTGACACCGGCGGTGTGGATGCTTTGACCCTCGGTCGCCTTGCTGAGCAGGCCGGCATCACCAAACCCGTGGTGTACGACCACTTCGCTTCACGCTCTGCCCTCCTGGTAGCCCTCTACCGTGAACTCGACGCTCAACAAACTGAGAAGCTCAAACGCTACCTCGGTGACGCTGAAGCTTCCCTGCACGGGCAGGCCGCCGCGATCGCCCGGGCCCATGTGGAGTGCGTCGTCGAGCACGGGCGTGACGTCGCCGGCATCCTCGGTGCGCTCGAAGGGTCGCCAGCCCTTGAGAAGCTCAAGCACGAGACTGAGGGTTCGTACCTCGAGTCATGCCGCAATGCGTTAAGCGTTTTCGCACGCGGCGGCAAGGTCTCGACCGCCACCATGACTGCAATCCTCGGAGCCGCGGAAGCACTCTCCCAGGCGGCATCACGCCAGTCACTGCTACCAGAAGACGCCATCACTGAACTCACCAGGATCATCGTCCTTACCACTACCTGAAGGCCGCTGATGCGGGCACGAAGGTGTCTCCTTCGTCGGCGTACTCGAGCAGCATCTTCATGCCAAACCGCTCGATCGGAGCCCTCGTTCCAGATGTCCTGTGAGCGAACATGTCGCGGTTGTGCGCGACCGCGGCGACGAATTTATCGAACTGCAACTGCGTGTTCTCAGTCGGCGTGCTGATCTGGTGCATCCGAGACGCCTCATCCCGCCGTTCTGACTCCCAAACCCCGAACACGAGCACCGCTAAGACGAAACACGGTGAGACAACTTTCCAAGACATCGAGAGACCCGAGCTCCCGGGAAAGTAATTATCTGGTGCGCGACCTGCTCGGGGTCTTAGGAAGCTTTAGTTTTACGGGACAGGCCGCAGTAGAGGGAGAGGCGCCAT
This sequence comes from Arthrobacter sp. MN05-02, assembly GCA_004001285.1. NCBI lineage: Bacteria > Bacillati > Actinomycetota > Actinomycetes > Micrococcales > Micrococcaceae > Arthrobacter > Arthrobacter sp. MN05-02. The sequence goes on along the minus strand of AP018698.1, from coordinate 18,780 downwards.
GGATACTCAATGTTGGGTCAGGTTCTACCCAGTTCACTGATTGTGGTCGAGGGCCTGTCATATGGTCGGTGGAAAGGGTGCTTTCCATCGGATGTCAGAACGGCGGAGTCGGTTTGGCGGGGCGCATGTGCTCCAGCCGGCTTTCGCTCATGCTGGCTCATCGATGTTGAGGTGGAGTCACACGTCGGGTGCGATCCTTATTTCGGGGACCGTGGGGCGTAGGCGGTGCTAGTTGGCCGAGAGCCCTTTGCCCTAACTCGTTCGCCGCACCTGATCAGAAAGTGGGTCTGCCTTGCGCGCTGGCACTTCAAGCTTCATCGATCGTCATAACGTGAGGATCAGTGGTCGGGCTGATGGGCCGGTGCTGCTGTTCGCCCATGGGTTCGGTTGCGATCAAAGCATGTGGCATCGGATTATCCCGTTTTTCGAGGATCGGTACCGGATCGTATTGTTCGACCACATGGGCTCAGGGCTGTCCGATCTTGACCAGTACGATCCCGAGAAGTATTCGACTCTCGATGGTTATGTCATGGATTTACTCGCTTTGTGCGGTGAGCTGGAGCTTCACGATGTTGTCCTCGTTGCGCACAGCGTGGCGACCCTGATGGCTATCGAGGCTGGTATCGCGGACGCGGACAGGTTCCAAGGGCTTGTCCTAGTGGCTCCGTCGCCGTCCTACATCGATGACCCTTCCGAAAGTTATGTCGGCGGGTTCACACAGCAGGACATCGATGGGCTCTTGGAATCGCTGGACAGCAACTATTTCGCGTGGTCGGCCTCGCTTGCGCCAATCATCATGGGTAATCCCGGCACACCCGAACTGACGGATGAACTCGAGGCGAGTTTCTGCCGAACCAACCCTGATACTGCACGGAATTTCGCGAGAGTCAGTTTCCTTTCCGACATACGCTCGCACCTGACCGACCTGACTGTTCCGGCGCTGATCCTTCAGTGCTCCGATGACATGCTCGCACCCCCGGAGGTGGGCCGTTACCTGAACGAGCGGCTGGCAGGCAGTACGCTCGTTGAACTCGCGGCGACCGGACACGTACCCCAGGCCAGCGCCCCAGAGGAAACAGCACAGGCAGTTCTGCAGTACCTGCGACACCAGATGACGGGCCTTTAGTGACTACCAGCACGGATTACGAGCAGCTGTTTCAGCAGGCACCATGCGGTTACCTGATCACCGATGAGGCTTGGACGATCACTGCCGCTAATACGAGCTTTCTGACCTGGACGGGGTATGGCAGCGACGACGTCATCGGCATGTCTCTTCCCCGGCTCATGCCGATAGGAGATCGTCTTCTCCATTCAACCCACAGCGCCCCCCAACTGCAGCTCACCGGCAGGGTGTCCGAGGTGTCCCTGGAGATTCTGGACGCGGAAGGACGACGCAGGGCCGCCCTGCTCACAGCTGTCCGGTCGATCCGTTCCGATGGTGGTTCCGAGATCCGGGTGATCATCTTCAGCGCCCACGAACGCCGCCAGTACGAGCTCGAACTCGTCGAGGCCCGCCGGCGGGCGGAAGAGTCCGAAGCGCGAAGCGTCCGCGCCGAAGCCGGTCTGCAGCACCTCGCGCTGCACGACTCCCTCACCGGGCTACCGAACCGGGCGGGTCTCGCGACCATCCTCGAACGGGGCATCGCAGAGCCACTTTCCAGTATGAAGGTCGCCGTCCTGTTCGTGGACCTCGATCACTTCAAGTCGGTCAACGACAGCCTCGGACACAACGCAGGGGACGAACTGCTCAACATCGTGGCGCGGCGGCTTTCCTCAGCCACACGGGACACGGGTACCGTCGCGAGGCTCGCTGGAGACGAGTTCGTCGTGGTCGAGCACATCAACTCCCTGTCCGACGCAACGGCATTAGCGGAACGGCTGCTCGAGGCGGTCAACAGCTCGATGGTCATCGAGGGGCTGGAAGTTGTTTGTTCCGCCAGTATCGGTATTGCCCTCACCGACGCCCGAGATATGGATTCCGGCCGGCTGCTGCGTCAAGCTGACATCGCCATGTATCGGGCGAAAGCGCGGGGCCGCAACACCTGGGAGGTCCATGACCCCTCCGAGTCCGATCCGGCAGTAAACCGGATGCGTCTTCTAGGGGAACTCCGCCACGGGATAGAAACTGGCCAGTTGCGCGTGCACTACCAACCCCGCATGAACGTGGCCACAAGTGTCATCAACGGCGTCGAAGCACTGGTCCGGTGGGAACACCCGACGCGAGGCCTCCTGCAACCAATCGACTTCATCGACCTAGCGGAGGAGTCCGGACTCATCCGCGACCTAGGAGCACGGGTACTCGATGAAGCCATCAGGCAGGGCGCCCAGTGGCGCAGATCGGCCGCGGTGCATGCACCGGTCGAGATCGCCGTGAATCTCTCAGCCCGCCAACTCATTGATCCTCAACTCACAGGGATCGTAGAAGCCGCCCTCGCCCGGCACGACTTCGAGCCTCACCTGCTGACCCTTGAAATCACCGAGACGGCGCTCATGAACAATCCCGCGGTAGCACTCACGGTACTTACCGCTCTCAAAGCACTGGGCGTGGGACTGGCGATCGACGACTTCGGTACAGGCTATGCAAGCCTGACCTACCTCAAAGACTTTCCCATCGACGAACTCAAGATCGACCGGTCCTTCGTCAACGGACTCGGCAACGACGACGGTGACAGCGCGATCGTCTCAAGCTGCATCCAACTCGCCCACGCCGTAGGTATCAGAGCCGTCGCCGAAGGAGTCGAGACGGACAGCCAACGCTCGACCCTGCTCAGTATGGGATGCGACCTCGCACAGGGATACCACTACAGCAGACCCCTCCCACCAGAACACCTCACCAACTGGATCACCAGTCACACCCGAGCCACCCCCGAAACCATCTCAACGGATGCGCCTCCGGTAACGGAACTCCTGCGGTCTATCGGGTGAGGGCGACGCGCAACCGTTGCGCGGCGATCGCAGCGAACTGCTCGCCGGCGGCGAGATGAAGGGGACCGAAGCTGTGCGGTGGGTGCGCGTAGAAGTTGATGGTCGCTCGCGAAGGTCCTACCGCTGCGAGGCAGACCGACAGGATGGAGCGGTATCCATGTCCTGCAACCATCTGCAGGTATACGGGCCACCTGTCGTCCGAGAGGGTATCGTTCACGATCGTGCTGGAGCCGCGTGCCAGGGAGTTGAAGACAGGGCCTCCGTCGCCAGGGTTCTGAGCTTCCTCGATGACACCGATCACCGGCAGGGTATGAGCCATCGAGACCAACTGCCGCCGGGTGTGCACGGTGATACCGCACTCCACAGGGAGGGGAAGGAAGTACCCCGCCGCGAGTGTCGTCACGGTATTCAAGAGAGTCTGAGGATCTGTCTTCTCGCCATCGATCACCCGAAGTCGGTCGAGAGCATCGGTCCGAGCGACGGTTTCTGTCATACGAGCAAGTTTAGGGTGCATCCAGTCCTGATACCCACCTCGCCGAGGTGACCTAACCGCGCTGCGGCACACGAAACAGGGGATTTCCCAGCGTTGCATGGCGCGAGGATTTCCCCCGGAAAACACCGGAATGCTGAAATTCCTGCTCCTGGTTAGGTTCACGGAAGGGAAGGGGAATCACCGCTGTCTCCGAGCAGCAGTCGGGAGAGCGCCGCATACTTCCCGCAGGTCCTGCGTAAGACAATCAAGGGCTGCCTCGCGGTCGGCGTCATGATTTCGGTCGGTGCGTAGCTCAGCGACGAAAGGCTGCGCGTGCAATTGCAGTGCTCCAGGCGGTCGTCGCGGTCGTCGCAGAAGATGCTGACCTCTCCGCTCAGTACGACAAGGTTCCTGATCAAGGCTGGATGGTCCCCATCGTGATTACAGGCGGCTCAGGGCGGTCAGATTTTTGCAGAAGGCAAGGTGTTCATTTTCGGCCAGTATGGCTAGACCCGTGCTGACCGATGTTTCGAGCTCCTTCCGGAGGTGGTCGTGCATCGTGTTGCCCTGCTGGGTGGGGGAAGGCACATTTTCCGACGGTCGGCCACATTTGGTCAGCGTTCGACGAGTCCCGCATCTTCCAGGCGGTCGGTGATGACGGTCATGCTGGCCGTGGATACATCAAGGACGCCGGCTAATGCTCGTGGGCTGAAGGCTTCAATGCCAGCCTGGGCCTCGACGATGAAGCCCAGGGCTTGTATCGCTGTGACATTGAGACCGACCCGTTCAGCAGCCCTCGCATGCCATAAAACATGCCCCCTCACTGGTCCCACCCGCCATAAGACAGTCCCGACCAATCGTGATTTCGCCGGAGCTACATGGAACAGGAGTGGACGCCCGAGGAAGATGCCCGATATGTAAAGGGGTAGAAGCGCCATCCGGCTCCGGGCAGTGCGCCCGATATTCGAGGAGCGTTCCATTCACGGGACTGTCGCCCTGATGTAAGGATGAGAAAGCAAGACAGCTAAAGAGCGGTAACGGGTGAGGGGCGGCGCTGTCTCGTCGAGGTGTGCACAACTGCTCATTAGTTGTGAGGTGTCCTCGATGCTGGCTTAGAGGGTGAAGTGAAGCTCGGGTGGGGAGCCGGTTGCCTGCCTGACGATGTTCTGGGCGAGGTCGCGCAGTTTGATGTTGCGGGTGTTGGAGGCCTTTTTCAGGATGTCGAAGGCTTCGCTCTGGGTGCAGCGGTTTTGCGCGATGATGATACCGATGGCGATGTCGATGCTGGTTCGAGTTTGCATCGCCGAGTGCAGGTTGACCATGGTGTTTTGGTGTTGGGCTGCGCGCATCATCATGTCTATGGCGATGGTGGTTTGTTCTGCAAAGACCGTGGCGATGCGCTGCTTGTCTGTTGTGAAGAAGCCCTTGGGTTGGGCGTAGAAGTTTAGGGATGCGGAACTGTTGGCGCCGCTGTTCAGGGGAACGCTGAGGATTGAGGAGTATCCCAGGGACGCGGTGACTTTGAAGAACGGCGGATACGCCGGGTTGCTTGTGTCGTCGGCGACCTGCATTTCTGCGGCGCGTAGGGCATGTGGGGCGGGCCCGCCTGTACCGACTAGTGCGTTTTGTGCCGTGTACATGGCAATGATCTGAGGCGATGCACTGTAGAACAGGGTTTGTCCGTCGTCGTGTTTGAACATCAGTCCGCAGGGTACGGATCGATCTTCGTTGAAGAGCTGGGCACCGAGAAGCGTGATTCGCTCGAAGAAGTCCGTGACATTCCTGCTTTCGAGCGCCGAATCCGGTGGTTCAATCACTCGTGATGCGTCAGGATCTGCATGAGCGGAAGCGTGCCTATGACTTGTTTGCTCTGATGAACGGCTGGCGGGAACGGCAGCGGTTTGCTGGCGGTTCCTGAAAGGGTCCAGGTCGATGGTCAGGCTCAGGGTGTGTTCAACGGGATCCTGGCAGAGCATGTCGTGCATGAGACGCAGCCAACGGAGTGCTTCGTCCTTGTCGGTGAAGTACTCGGAAGGATAAATAGCGTGCTCGTAGGGGGCGGAGAGCATCCGGTCCATTGGAGTGCTACCGAGCATCGCTGCAACCAGGATGTTCCGGGCGGAGGAGAAGACCCGCCGCGCCTCGGGTGAGATGTTAAGAGTCATGCTCATGTCGACGAGCAGGGCGTACTGGCGGTGCTGGGTGAGTTCGAAGCTCTTCTGCAGGATCTCGAGGGCGTCCTGCTCCGTGATGGTCATCGGCTGCGCCATGGACACGAACACTGCGCACCGGTCCAGGCGCACAATCCGGTAGTTCTCGAAACTGGTGTTGGCTGCGCTGACGCTAGTCATAAGGTCTTTCCGGCAGGGTCCATACAGGTCATCATCTTTTTTGATGCCAACCCGAGGTTTCGAGACCAGCCGGACCGTAAAAGATCCCTCCACTCTAGCTGCAGGCACTCATCGTCATGGAACTCCAACCATCCCGGCAGGGCATCGACCGCTCCGTCTACGACTCGAGCGGTAGGTGCAGTCGACGCCGCATCGCCAAACCAGTCGACAAACTCCCCCGGGTCGGTCGACCTGGTTGTTGGGTCGGTGGGCGGAGGCGCGATACCCTGAATTACTAAGGGTGCTGATTATCGTGGTGCGGAGTGGGTTGGGGCTCCCGATGCGTCGTCAGGTTTGCTGTGGAGGCTGGGATGGACGGGCAAGTGCAGGTGAGGGTGACGACGCGTGCCCTGGCCGAGGCGCAGCTGAGCGTGGAGGACCTGTGGGTGCGGTACTACGGGCTCGGAGGTCTTATCTCGTTGTTCGAGGTTCAGGCCTACCTGTCGGGCCTGCTCGACTTGCCTGCCTCTGAACGGCGGTTGCTGGCGGAGGCGGCCAACGAGTTGCTTGAGGCGACCCCTGTGCTGGTTCGGGTGCCGGTCGGTGGCGAGGATGAGGCGGATCAGGCACCGGGGGATTCTCGGCGCGCGCTGGGCGCGATGGGTGCATTCCTCTTCACGGAGGACGAGCAGGAGACGGAGCGGTTGGCTGCTCTTGATCAGACGCATCTGCTTGATTCGGTGCCGGAGGAGCGGTTCGACCGGTTTACGCAGCAGGCCAAAGACCATTTCGGTGTCAGCTCCTCGATCGTCGCCCTGATCGATGACCGGCGCATGTTCCTGAAGTCCGTCGTCGGTCCGATCGAGCAGAACCTGCCTCGGGAGATCACGTTCTGCCACGCGACGATCCGAAGTGCGGGGCCTCTCATCGTCACCGACGCGCTCGAGGATGAACGCTTCAGCACCAACCCCCTGGTCCTGGGGGAGCCGTTTATCCGGTTCTACGCCGGGTATCCGCTTCGGGGCCCGGGTGGCTGGACCGTCGGGACTTTGTGCGTCATCGACCAGAAGCCCCGCGACTTCTCCATCCAGGACGAACAATTCCTCCGGCATCTGGCCCGACGCGTCGAAGACGAAATCAACACCTGACACTGAGCTCACCGGAACTTACGGGAAAGCCGTCAGGAGAACTGCGGGAGAGGTAGCAGTGGTGATGGGTGCCGTTGGCCTGCGCGTGGTTGGTGGGTCAGGTGAAGTGGGTTCGGACGGGCCCGGTGTGACCGAGGGAGCTCAGCATTGTTTCGGCGAGGTCCTTGAGTTTCATGTTCCGTCCGTTCGATGCCCGCCGCAGGATGGCGATGGCTTCGTCCTGGCTGCACCGGTTCTGCGCCATGATCGCGCCGACGGCCATGTCGATGGCGGTGCGGGACTCCATCGCGACCTGCCGGTTCCGTGCTTCGTCGCTGATTTGGGCTATCCGAACAGCCAGGCGGAGGGAGCGGGACGCGTCACGGGCGAAACCTTCAGCGACGGCAATGCCCTTGTCGTCGAACGTGTTGGGTTCGGTGGAGTAGAAGTCAAGACCGGCGCTGGCCCCTGAGTCGAGTCGGATAGGAATGCCCAGGGCGGAGCGCAACCCATTCGCCGCGATCGCTTCCCGGTACTCGGGGAACCGCGTCTCTGTATGGAAGTCCGGGATGTGCACGGTGATTCCTTCGCGGGCTGCACGCAGGCAGGGCCCGTCGTCGAACCCGTACTGGATCTCATCCATGCGCTGTGCTTCGGGACTGCTGGCAGCGACCGTGACCATCGACCTTGGCCGCAGCAACGTCACCCCGCAGTACACCTCACCGTACGCGCCGGTGAAAGCCTGGGACGCGACCTGCACGAGACCGGTGAGGAACTCCTGGACGTCATCGCTTTCCAGGACCATGTCCTGCAGCATCGCGGTCACAGTGTCCTGCTCGACCTCGCGGGTCAGTTCCTGCTCGTCAGGCACGTGGTTGCACATCCTGCCCGTTCGAGCGCTGCGCAGAGGTGACGGCCGTGGGGTTCGCCTGTGCAGGGGTGTCGTCGGAGGTGAGGTCCCGGAAGTCGAGTTCTTCGCTGACGTCCTCGAGCCTGCTCTCGGTTTCCGGCGACGGCCCACCCTCGTGCACGTACTCGTGGTCGAGTTCCCGGTGCAGCTTGCTGTTGAGCACCTCGACCTCCGGTTGTTCCAGTGTCCCGAGGTCCTCGGGGAAAGGCTCGTCGGGCGTGATCCTGGTGCTCATCAGATGCTCAATTCATGGGCTGGAAGGTCAGGACTACTCCGCAGACAGCAGCCTGCGATGCGGTCCAGTAGTGACAAAACATTGTACTGAGCGCTGCGCGCCGCCGCGGTGCGCAGAGCGGTACCGGGGAGCGTCACACCAGAAAAGTCACGGGCATGAACGCGGTGTCCGGGATGCGGCTGCTGGGGGAGCTTTCGCGGTGGTCGAGTTCTTCGAGGACGTCCGCGAGGCGGAACTCAGTCTCCGGGTCGGCTTCGAAAGCGTGCGCGTACTCGTGGTCGAGCTGGCGCTGCAGGCGGCTGTGCAGGACCTGGAGGTCGGTGTCGTTCAGCACTGCAAGGTCGTCGGGAAAAGCATCGGTCGGGGCCAATTTGCTGTTCATGATGTCTCCTTCAGTAGCGGGGCGAACGGGATAACAAGGTGAAACGGGCTAACCGCGATAGAACCGGTGGAGCGAGATGCGCGGGCAGCACTTAGCAGAGGTTCGGCCTGGTTCAGGATGCGAGGGAATATGGCAAGGCAGCTGCCGCAAATGAAATCCGTGCGCTTTGCTCGCGCCGGATGAACGCGTTGTCGTCCACAATCCGTAGAGCGATCGCATCCGTGTCCGTCAGGGGCGGCAGTGCGAAGCACGCTTGAATGAGGAGCTCGGACGCTTTCGGGTCGGTGAAGGGCGTCCGTGTCAGATTCACGGTGACGGAAGGGTGCCCCGGCAGGGCGTGGGCACGCCGGATGACCGGGAGAAGACCCCAGTAGTTGGTGGTGGTGAAACTGCCTCTGACGTCGATGACAGCAGATGGTCAAAACAGGTCGACCCGTACAAGGGCCTGGAGACGGGGGTGCATGAGAGCTCCGCGAAAAGAGTTTCCAGTGGCCACTTGCAGGACCCGAAAGAAGCATAAGGTCTCGAGACCGCTTAGCAAAGTCCTTCATATTCATACCCACCTGCAGGTAGGTGATAACTCGTTGGGTCAACCGTCACGCTCTCCCTCTTCCGCCAACGGTGCAGGGCACACACCGTGCAGCGTTCCCGCTCGGGTGAGCATGGCGGGGCAGTAGCACGCCCCTGTGGGCGCTGGTTTCGCAGGGAAGTCACAGGACTCGGTGAAGTTGCGTCCGATCCCCGTTCGAGGGTGCAGTGTGACCGGTAGGTTGATGGTGTGGTCTCACGTTTTATCCGCCTGGTGATGGCGATGCTCTTGTTGTCCCCTGTGTGCGTGCAATATCAATCCCAGGGCTGTGCCGTGTGATCCGATCGACGGGCGGAACCTCGCCCCGGAGGACGGCACGCTGATGGGCGTGAATCTGGAATGGGGCAGGGAAACCCTCGCCGAGTACTCCGACAAGCTCGGGGAACGCCCGGCTGTCGCGGTGACGTTCGCGGACTTCCCGTTCAACGAGGAAGACCCGGACCTGTTGGCGTCCGCGGCTGAGCAGTTGCGGCAGAACGGGGGCATGCTGCTGCTGACGCTGGAGCCGATGGAGGGCCTCGCGGCGGTCACGGAGCAGGACGCTGACGACCTCGCGGGCATGCTCGCGGACTTCAACGCGAACGGCGTGCCGGTGATCGTTCGTTTCGCGCACGAGATGAACGGGTCCTGGTACCCCTGGGGGCAGCAGCCGGCAGAGTACAAAGCTGCGTTCCGACGCGTCGCGGACGCCGTCCACCAGCACGCTCCGGGCTCGGCGATGATGTGGGCGCCGAACTACGCCGGCGGGTACCCCCTTCGCGGGCGGCGAGTACGAGTCCCTCCCCGGCACACCCGGGTTCGCGGACCTGGACACCACCGGTGACGGGACCCTGACCTCCTTCGACGACCCGTATGCCCCCTACTACCCGGGGGACGCTGTCGTGGACTGGGTGGGCATGTCCCTCTACCACTGGGGCAACACCTACCCCTGGGGTGAGAGTGAGATGCCAGAAGAGGGCAAGTTCATCGACCAGCTCACCGGAACCTATAACGGCAAGAACGGGAACGATTCGATGCTCCCTGACTTCTACACCCAGTACGGCGTCGATCACGGCAAACCCGTCGCCATCCCGGAGACAGCGTCCCTGGTCCAGGCTGATATCGGGGATTTGCGGGACCTGAACATCAAGCGGGCCTGGTGGGAGCAGGTCTTCGACCCAGCGGTGCATGAACGGTTCCCGCAACTGCGCATGGTCAACTGGTTCGAGTGGAACAAAATGGAACCCGAAGTCGGCGCACCCGTTGACTGGACAGTCCTCGAGAACCCCACCACCAAGAACGAGTTCACCACAGCCCTACCGGACTGGTACCAGTACGCCCCCGAACCCCAGGCCTGCGGAGAACCCCTCTCCTAAGCCCTCAGCGGAGCCAGAAGCCGACCCTGGGCAGCGTCGGTGTCGGCAGCCCGTTGATCGTGTCATCGGCTGCGGCCGGCCTGCCCTCGGTAAGTCGTACAAGGGAGTCCTGCGAAACCGATCGTGGGGCCAGCCACGGGCGACGACGGGTAGCGGCACGACTGGTTTGGTCGTCCACTTGTCTATAATGATCGATTTATCGGTAGGCGCAGGGTTGCGATCGGGGAGCGGTTGGAGGGATGAGCTGCACCGTTCGGACGGCGGGATAAGGAGGAGGTAGTCCGGATGAGCGGGCATGGACCTGTCACTGACCTTGGGATGATCATTGGTCGGACAAAGGGGTTGTTGCTGTCGAAGGAAACCGCGCAGGACGCGGTTGACGGCCTGGCTGGGGTGGCCCGTAATGTCATCGACGGAGCCGATGGTGCCGGGGTGAGCCTGCTGGAGAACGGGCAGCGCACCAGTGTTGGAGCCACCGACGGGCTCGTTCGCGAAGCCGACGATCTTCAGTACACCCTCAATGAGGGACCCTGCTTGGACGCGGGGACGACGGGACAGCCGATCCTGATAGCGGACACAACGACCGATCCGCGGTGGACTCACTGGTGTCACGCCGTCGCGGAAGCAGGGGTTGGGTCATGTTTGAGCGTTCCACTCATGCGGAGTGGTAGGGCTCTTGGAGCGATGAAGGTGTACGCACGTGCGAAAGACGCTTTCAATGTCGAGGATCAGCAGGTGCTTTCCAATCTCGCGAACGCTGCCGCAGCGTTGCTGGGGCACGTACAGTCCAGTGATACCCCGCAACGGATAGCCAGTGAGATCCAAGCTGTCCTGCAGACTCGCAGTGTGGTCGATTTAGCTCGAGGCATCCTCATGGAACGCCACAGCCTGACCCGCGAGGAAGCCCTGGCGCACCTCATGGCGCGTGCCGCTGAGGATCGTGAGCCGATGGACAGTATCGCCCTGGCAATTGTCGACGGGCAGGACGGCATTAGTCTCAGTGAGGCGAAGTAGTGGAATCCCACGCGAGCCACCAAGCAGCGCGTGCTGATCTTCATGGCGATCCACCACGCGGGCTTGGCCGTGCCCGATGTCTGGCTCCGGTACTTTTCCCTGAGCGGTATGGTCGACGAGTACGAGGTCAACGCGTACCTGCACGGGCTTGTGGTCTTGCCTCCGGTACAGTGTGACCTCATCGCCCATGCGGTCAACGAACTAATTGATGAGCTGCCAAGACCGTCTCGCGCACCCTACAGTTCAGACATCGATCCTTGACTCGTTGATCAACAACCCCGAGCGTCTCAAATTCTCGGCTATCTGACAGGACCGGAACCCGGCCCGCGCCCATCACTGCCTTCGAAACCACCGCGACCGTTCTTCCGGTTGAGCTTCGTGACAGCGTCCACGGCTTTCGTCTGGGCCCCAGTGATGTGTCGCGAGTACTTGCCGTGAGTCCGCTTGTTCACGAAGTCGCCAGCTTTCGCGACACCGTTGTTGACCTTGTCAGGGTTGCTGCTGATGAAGTCCAGTGCCTTGGACGCGAGTCGTCCCGCTTTGCTCCGGCTGCCAAACAATCCCATAAGAAACTCCTTTTTCGTGAGGGGAAAGGCAGATGCCTTGTCCCCCGGGTTCTTCACTGTAGGCGCGGAAGATGAGGGAAGCGTGAGAACCGAGCCCGTCCTACAAGATCGTGCGAGCAGTCATCTAACCCATCGCCGAGCCACGTTATTCGGGAAGGTAAGGCTTGTAGGGGTCGAGGGTCCCATCGACGACGGGAACGAGCAGCTCGACGTCGCCGGCGTCGGTGGTGGCCGTCAAGGTGGTGCGGGCGCCCGGAGCATCGCCGGCCGTTCGCAAGAGGGTCTCGACGGTGTCCAAACCGACGGAACCCTGTGCTGGGACCATCACGGTGACGTCCTCGTCCTCGTCGCTGATCCTCACCTCCACGGGCTGATCCCCGTTGTTCTCGACCGTACCCAAGAGCCTGGCCGGGCTGCCCTCCTCATCGGTGACCAGGAGGACACTGCGCAGGTCGAGAGCGCCCACGCTCTTGTCGTCACCGACCGCGGTGGAGTTCCAGTTGTCCTGCCCGCCTGTCGCGCAACCCGCTACCAGGGCCAACCCAGTGGCGAGCAGTGAGCACATGCTCAACGCACGCAGCCGGTCCGCCCGCACCCTATCAAGCCTTGTATTGCTCGTATCAGTCACAGGTCCTCCTCCGGCGAGACAGGCCGGCGGTGCACTGCGGGCCGACCGTTTCTTCCACCGTACGGACCACTGGACAGCAGCGATACCGCTGTTGCTCGACCGCAACAGGATTCCCAGCACCCCACCAGCTCACCGTCAAATATGGGGAAGCAAAGCGCGACCGATGCTTGAGAAAATCTACACATCTACAAATCAACAAAGCCCGAACTCATGGACTTTTGAGACGAAATACGGGGAGACACCTGTTCGAGACAGAAGAAGTTCCGGAATGTCGGGGGAGTGGCCACTGGACGTAAGACCGCTTCGACTGTCTTATAAAGCTTCAGGTTTTTGAGACGCGGCTATCTGGCTGTGCGGGTGGGGCTTGTTGCACGGTGTGCATCTTCTGAGGAAGGTCAGGCGGTGTGTCAAGATACAGCGCCTTGAAGTTGGGACTCGGACAGCGGCGCGGCTGTGCACATAGCGTCAAGTATCGAGGCGATTCTGTTCATGTCGCTTCCCGCGTTTCGACGACGAGAGTGAGAACCATGTTCTTTCACAAGCAAGAGCTTCAGTACAAGGCGACCCCGGACAAGCCGGACGCCATCTATGCGCGCAAGCTGCAGGAGGTCCTGGGTGGCCAGTACGGTGAGATCACCGTGGCCCTGCAGTACAGCTTCCAGGCGTGGAATGCCCACATCCCGGGCAAGTACCGTGACCTGCTGTTCGGCATCGGGGCGGAGGAGATGGGCCACGTGGAGATGCTCGCGACCATGATCGCGCAGCTCCTCGAGAAGGCCCCCCTCGGGATCACCGAGGACGCGGTGCAGTCCGATCCGGCCATCGCGGCCGTGCTCGGCGGGACGGATATGCAGCATGCGATCGTCGCCGGTGCCGGCGCCCGGCCGGTGGACAGCATGGGCAACCCCCTGGCAGGGCAGTTACGTCACGGCCAGCGGCAACCTGCTGGCGGACTTCACGGCGAACGCGAACGCGGAGATGCAGGGCCGTCTGCAGGTCGCACGCCTGTACCACATGACGGACGACCACGGAGTGCGGGACATGCTGTCCTTCCTCCTGGCTCGCGACACCATGCACCAGAACCAGTGGATCGCGGCAGCCCGCGAACTCCAGGAATCGAAGCTGGAGGAACTCCCCGTGCCGAGCAACTTCCCGCTCAAGAAGGAAGCCAGGGAGGTCTCCTACCAGTACCTCAACTTCTCGGACGGCAAGACCGCCTCCGAGGGCAGCTGGGCAGCTGGGCCGACGCCCGACGGCAAGGGGGAGTTCACCTACCACGAAGGTCCCACCACCCGTGCCCCCATGCCGCCCGCGACGCACCCGGACTCACGCTTCTATGGCACCACGGAGATCCCGAACACCGTCGAGAAGATGGCCGGCACCGTACAGGACAAGCTCAATCGCGAATAAAAGCAGGATCCACAGGTACACCGATCGCGCCTGTCTACGAGGCCAGTGTTGAACGGCTAAGCGCTTCATAGAGAAGGGCCCTCTCCGCAGTTGGAGAGGGCCCTTCCATGTTCTCGACAGACTAGGGATGTCATCAAGAACAGCTGTCATCGTAATCGAGCAGGACCCAGGCGTTGGGACACGAATCGCACTTTCGGGTGATCGATGCGCTGGTGCTCACCCACAGGTGGATGGCTTTGAGCTTCACCCTTCGGGCTCCACCCGCCCACAGGTGGATGACCCTTCACGGAACCTTCACCACTGGCTCCAGACGATACCGCCGCATCCATCGCACAGCGACAGGACGGCGCCGACATCAGCGGGGAGCCCTGATGGAAGCATCCCACCTGGACAAGCAGCGGAAGCTGACCTGGCTTGCCATCCGTACCGCGGACCTCAACCTGCAGGACGTCTGGGTGCGGTACTTCAGTTTGGCGGGGTCCGTCGACGAGTACGAGCTGGACGCGTACCTCCACGGGCTGATCGTCCTGCCACCACTCGAATGTGATCTCATCGCCGAAGCCGTCAATGAACTTATCGACGAGATACCACCCCTGCCCCGCGCCCCCTACCGGGCCGACCTCAGCACCTAATCCCACCTGCACCCACCACCAGCTACAACAGTCTGTGTGCTGACCCGTACGCACTTGGGGCAGGTCGACAGTATCTGCTGCCTAATGATCGGTTCGAGGGAACCCGGGATCCTTCTCGAAGGATCGGAAGGCGCGGGTGAAGTCCTGGGCTTCTGATGTGAGCTGTTCGATCAGAGGCTCGGGTGGTTGATCTTCGATAGGGTCTGCCATAAGTGCGCGTGTTGTAGTTTTCTGCAGTTGTGCGGCCCCAGCCATGGTGGCACTGGCCTGCAGGCTCAGCAGGGCGGTGATGAGGTCCTCCCGGTCCTTCTGTTTGAAGGCAGCGTCGATGCGACCGATGCGTGGACTGAGGAGTGAGGTGAATGTGGCCAGGAAGCTCATAGCAACGGCATGTCCGAGGTCTTCGGCTAGGGCAGCGAACACCAGGACATCGAGGATCAGTGGGATGGGAAGCCTGCCCTAACCTGCGAGGACGTCGCGGGCGTCCAGTTCCTCGTTGACTTCCTCGAGGCGGAACTCGGTCTCCGGGTGGGCGGCACCGTCGGTGGCGTACTCGAAGTCCAGTTCGCGGTGCACTTTGCTGTTGACGACTTCGACTGCCTTTGTCGGAAGATGCGTCAGGTCCGGAAAGTCGTCATCGGGGGATAGGCGGGAGTTCATGGGTGTCCGTTTCATGCAAGTGGCGTCAACGTCTGCTCGGGGCAAGCTGTAGGGCAGTCCCATATGCTCAGTGAGCGGGTGCAGCCTGACCTATCGGGTGCACGCAGGCAGCAGCCTGCCACTGGCTGCGCACGTTTCACCCTTTACTAGTCCCTTGAGTCACAATTCTTCCGGACCCGAAGTGCCATCGAGGTCGTTTTTGTGCGGTTTGAACAAAATTTGAGGACGAATGAGCCATCCCTTGACCTTCGAAGATCCTTCCTGGATCAGTCCCAGACGCGGTGGCATGTTCAGTCGATGACGTTGAGTGCCGTCTTCTCGCCCGTCAAGCGATCAGCGGGATCCGGTTGGTTCTGCCCTAGTGCCATCGGTGCGATTACGTTGAACTCGTCGGGCCAGCCTGGTCATCGCGCGATGACGACGGGTGTCCCGTTTCATGCTCCATCCAGTCCAGAAGCCCGCCTATCGGGTGGGTTGTACAAGGAGGAAGAAAAGTCATGGCACAGAACCTGAATCAGCCCATCACCGATGACAGCATCAAGGTCCGGCAGCTCAGCCACTACCAGTTCAGCTGGGTGGCAGGAGAGCCGGGCCAGCCTGGGTCGTGGACTCTGCAGTTGGTCCTTGACCAAGGTGCGTGGGAGGAAGTTCTGACCATCGACGCCGATGATGCCGACAACCTCCAGGACCTGCTTTCCTCAGCCGAGACCGTGTACTACGACGTTCAGCGCCGAACCCTGATGTTCGGCACCACCCAAGCCGGCCACCACTAACACCACGCTTCGCTTCCGTAGTCAGTACGACGCTTCCGTAGTCAGTACGACGGTGACCAACAGTCCGACATCGAGAAGAGGGGGAGAACCGCCCCGGCCAAAGGTGGAGCGGACGGGCTGATCTCCTTCGGGCTCCTAGCGCTGGGACTGGCCGGTGAGTACCTGGTACTGGGGATGATCTGCAAGGAAAGAGAATGCCGTGAGGCATTGCGGGATGAGGCTGAGGCGCCGTTTGTGGACGTTGAGTACGACGTGGCGCATGAGGGTTTCATCGATGCCTTGGTCGCGGAATTCGGGCTGTTCCACGACGTCGAGGAGGATGACCTGTCCGCCGTTCATCGTGTACTTCACGTAGGCGGCGAGGGTGCCATCGATGAACAGCTCGAACCGGCAGTACAGAGGGTTATCGCGGAACGTCTCCTTGGGCTGATGCCCGTACCCGGAACCGCGTTCCATTGCCTGCTGTGCGCGGTCCTCGAGTTCGTCGACGATCATCTCGTAACGGTCGAGAGCGCCGGTTGGGGGGTAGTCCGTGTCCATCAGCTTGTAGGCCTGGTTCACCATGACGCGCAGCTGCCGGGTCGACAGTGCCGTGAGGTCCTTAGGTGATAGATCGTCATCGAGCAGGGCGCTGTCACGCTCGTGACGTGCGGCCCGCACTTCGGGTGCTTGGTGACTGGCGGAGAATTCCGTCATTGAGAGGACGTTGCCCGGCTCAGCGGTCGCAGTGGTCGTCGATGCTTCGGTGTGGACTGGGTTCAAGAGTTCTGTCATAGCCGTTCCTGTGATTGTCAGAACCATGGCCTTTGTCTGGACCCCGGTGTCCCACGAGACTATCGGAAGACCTCCGAAAGCAAACGAAGCAGGCTTACGACCCCGACGTGTCACCGGAGGTTCACGCCCTCGTCAGACCCACATCTCAAGCTGCACCTGGGCGGCGAGGCGGCGGAGGACCTGCATGTCCTCGTCGGTGAAGGTGCGCGGTTGGTCGTCGATCAGGCAGAGGGTGCCGATGCGCCAGCCGTCGGCTGTGCTGATGGGGTGCCCGGCGTAGAAGCGCACCTGCGGTCCGCCGGCGACGAGGGGATGATCTCGCCACGCGGGGTCGAGGCTGGCGTTCGGAATGACCAGGGTGCGATCGCGTTCGATGGTTTTCGCGCACAACGCCAACCCTCGGGGGAGGTCCTGCCCGATGGGTCCGACGACGGACTTGATGACCTGCGAGTCCTCAGTGATCAGGGCTATGGAGGCCGAGCTGACCCCGAAGTGATCCCGGGCCTGCCGGGTGATCCTGTCGAAGCGTTCCTCCGCCCCGGTCTCAAGCAACCTCGACTCATACAAAGCGTGAAGCCGCCGGAACTCGGCCTCATCCAGATCTGCATCGTCTGCTCCTCCGCCTGCGGGATGGGTGGAATCGAGGGCAGGGAAGTTCGTGCTGGTGGTGATGCTGGTGCTGTGGTCTCCGGCGGCCGGGGCGGTGAAGTCGTAACCGTCGGGGGAGAGGGCCAGGGGGCGGAGGTAGTCGCCGTACCCGGAGAAGGACGCCGCGTCCTCGTCGCTGTAGTGGGCACCATCGGCTGTGGAGCCGGTGCTGTCGAGGAGCTCGTTGATGGCCTGGGCGATCAGGTCCCGGTCGTATGCCGGCAGCATCACCAGAACGGTCAGGTACCCCTGGACCTCGAACTCATCAGCATCACCGGTCATGCCGAAGTACGCCGCGAAGACGTCCTCGAGGTTCAGGTTGGCTGCCCGTACTGTCTGAATCGCACTCCACTGCTGCACATATCCATCCAGCACGATAAATCCTCCACCAACTCTTCTACGTGTACTCCAGTCAGCACATACGCGGGCTGCTGCTACCGAACAACCTTAGACACTCAAGCGTCCCCCCGCCGCTCACCCGGTCGCAGGGACAGTTGATCGACTCTCGGCCCCACACCTGCAACTGGACGCGGGTTCGTCGAAGCCGTTCTAGGGAGCAACGAGTTGGAGTGCTGCTGCCTGAGGATCTGGTCCTGAACATGCTGAGGGGCGCTGCATGAGCAGCGCCCCTCAGGGTATTCAGGAGTGCCGGTCGGTCTACGAATCGGCGCTCTGCTTGCCGGTGCTTTGACTAGTGGCGGCGGCCGGTGGTGTCGGTGGTGTCGGTGCCGTCGGCGTCGAGGAGTTCAATCTCCTCCTTGCGCACGTCTCTGGTGACGGTTTCCTGTTCGGTGACGGTTTCCTTGTCGAGGCGGACGCGTTCGACGGGAACGGCTTCCTTCTCCACGACGGGGCGCTCGGCGTGGAGGACGACTTCGTGCTCCTCTTCGCTGATGGCGGGGCCGGCGAGGGCGTCACCGCGGTTGGCGTTGGTGATGGGTTCGCGCTCGATCCGTACTTCCTCATGCGACACGGGAACGGTCTTGGTGACGTTCTCGGTGACGATGTACTTGCGCAGGCGGGCCTTGCCGACCTCTCGGCGCTCGGTCCCGACGTGGAGCTGTTCCTCGGAGCGAGTCATCGCGTCATCGGTGGTCGGACCGGACGTGTCATGACCCACCGTTCCGGTGCGGTCGTAATCCGTGGTGGTGCCGGTCGTGACACCGGCCGTGCCCGTGGTGGTGTCGGTGTCGAGGAAGTCCCGACCAGTGGTTTCGGTAGTGCCGGAGTGGCCGGCGAGTCCGTAGTGGCGGTAGAGGCGGTCCTCTTCCTCGGGGCTGAGGTCACCGTCGGACTCGATGCGGGGTGCGTCCTTGACCTGCTCCTTTGTATATCCGATGGTCACGTCGT